>NZ_JBAKHR010000011.1:0-233012 GCF_036902955.1 Micromonospora sp. CPCC 205558 | reverse complement strand
TGCGGCGTGCGGCGTGCGGCGTGCGGCGTGCGGCGTGCGGCGTGCGGCGTGCGGCGTGCGGCGACAACAAGAGGAAGGCCGCTGGCCGGCACCCCCGGGTTGCGGGTGCCGGCCAGCGGCCTTCTTGCTGCGGTCTTGCCGTGCGGTGGTGCGGTGGTGCAGGTCAGCTGTTCCAGTACTGGCCGACCAGGTCAGCGGCCTGCTGCTCCCACTGGGCGTAGGCGTCCGGGTAAGCCGACACCTGCACCGTCTGCGCAGCGTCAGTCAGCGGCATGTCCTGCCACCCGTCGACCTGCTTGAGACCCTTCAGGAACGCGGTCGTCGAGTAGGCCGGGTCGGTGATCTGCTCCGGCGTGCCCCAACCCGAGCTCGGGCGCTGCTGGAACAGGCCCAGCGAGTCGTGGTCGTTCATGTCGCCGAGGTGGCCCAGGTTCTCCAGCTTCGACTCCTGCAGGCTCGTCGCGATCGAGATGACCGCGGCCCGCTCGGGCAGGCCGGCCTTCTTCGTCGCGGCGATGATCGCCTTGACGTTGGCGGTCTGCTCGTCGTTGAGGGTGATCCGGGACTGGTCGCCCTGCGGCTTCGGCGCCGACTGCACGGCCACCGCAACGGGCTTGGCATCCACGGCCGGGGTAGCGGCGTGGGCGGCGATCGGGCCGGCGAACACACCACCGGCGAACGCGAGACCAGCAACGGACAGCATGCTTTTACGGAAGATCGTGTTCATGGGGGTAGCTCCTTCGGGGGTAGAACACCCAACCGCCCAACACGGGGGACAAGCGGCCGGGTGTGAGCACCTCGTCCGGCGCTGCACAAACAAAAGGGGGAAAGTCTGGGGGGTGACACCTCAGCGGGCGTCGGGGTCGGCGACCCCACGGGCGGGAGGCTCGTGGCGCCGGGTCCCTGTATAACGACCGCCGGGCCAGGGTCATTCCGGGGTTAGCCCATCCCGTCGGGCACCCGAAGGTGCCTGTGGTCGGTCGTGGGGACTGCAACGACAGGGCCGTGGTTGGCATTCCGACCTGCGCGACCAGCCCTCAGGGAGCGGGCGGCGAGTCGGTGGTGCTGCGATCGTCAGGATGTGTAACGGCCCCGACCCGGCCATGATTCCGGCCCACGAGTGCACCCGACCACACCCCACAAACACCCACGACTAGACAAAGGTTACGTACCTCGCAGCAGCCTAGGCCCTACGCCTGGCCTGAATGCCCCAGACCCGACAAACCCCTCAAGCGGGTCGTCGCTGCTTGGCCCACGACCGCGCACTCGGCTCGATCCACTCGGGGTCATTGAAGTCGGGGCATCCGGGCGGATGGGCCGCCCCGGCACCAAAGAAACCCGTTTGATCATGAGCGTGTCGTCGGCGGGGGCCCTGGCCACGCCGAACCGCATGAGAACGCACGAAACCGCGCCCCTGGGCCGGGGCGCGGTTTCGCGGATGTATGGGTCGGTCAGGCGACCTTGCGTTGAGCCGGGACGGTCGACTTGTGCGGGCGGCCCAGGCGGGCCTCCAGCCGCGCGACGTCGACCCGGGCGTGCCGGCGGTCTGCCAGGTCCTCCCAGCCGACTGCGAGCAGCCGCAGGCGTTCCGACTCGCTGAAGCCGCCCCAGACGCCGTACGGCTCGCGTACCGACAGTGCGTGGGCGGCGCATTCGGCGCGAACGGGGCAGGTGCGGCAGACGGCCTTGGCGGAGGACTCGCGACGCAGCCGGGATGAGCCTCGCTCGCCGTCGGGGTGGAAGAACTGTGCGCTGTCGCGCCCTCGGCAGGCACCGAGTCGCTGCCAGTCCCAGAGATCGACGATGGGTCCGGGCAGTCTACGTACGTTCGACATCAGCACCCCTCCTCCCGCGCGGCTCCGCGAGAATCCTTGATGGCCGGCGTCCGGGCGGCGGGCCGCGCAGGCGCACCGTTCCGGCCTGGATCTCCCGGTACCCGGGCTGTCGTCAACTCACACGTCTGTGATCGAAAACCTCCGGAAAATTGCGGCTTTCGACCTATCTGTCGGAAAAGTTCGAACGATTGCCGGGAACCACCTCCCCAGCCGACCGCGTCATGGTCTGCTCGTTGGCGGAGAGGAGACCACAGTGCGTACCGTTCTTGTGTGCGTTCGGACACCACTCGCGGCCCAGCACCTTACTTCTGCTGCCGCGCGGTTGGGGTTGTCCGCGATCGTTCGTACCGCCGTCTCTGATCCCGAGGTGATGCTGCGGCTAGCCGAGCGGCCGGCCGACGTGGTCCTGGCCGACACGGCCCTCACCCGGCCGGACAGCGCCGGCTTCGTCCGTCGGGTGTTGGCCCGGGCGCCGCAGGCGGCGGTGCTGCTGCTCGGCACCGAGGAGTCCGAGGCCGCGGCGGCCACCATCAGCGCCGGCGCCCGGGGTCTCATTCAGAACGTCGACCACGACCTGACCAGCGCGGTGGCGAAGGCGCTGCTGCTGCTCACCGCCCCCGGCCGTGCCACCCGGCAGCGGCTCACCGATCCGGCCCGCGACGCTGCGGCGGTGGGTGGCTCCGGTCGCTCCGGGCCGTCGCCGCGGGGCTCTGGTGAGCCCGGCTGGGCGGCCACGGCCGCTGACGGGTCGGCCGGTCTGGCGTCGGTGCCGGTGCAGCGGGGCGACGACGAGGCGGAGGCCGGGACCGGGGAGTCGGCGGCGCAGACCGACGCGGCCCGTCCCGTCCCGAACGCCCGACCCAGTCGGGCGTCCATCGGCCTCACTGAGCGTGAGCTTCAGGTGCTGCTCGGCATGGCCGAAGGCAAGAGCAACGCGGAGATCGGCCGGGAGCTGTTCGTCTCGGAGGACACCGTCAAGACGCACGCCCGCCGGTTGTTCCGCAAGCTTGGTGCCCGGGATCGGGCGCACGCGGTGGCGGCGGGGTTCCGCGCCGGTCTGGTCGCCTGACGTCCGGGCCGCGCGGTGCCCGCCGCGCGACGTCCGCGCCGCGCGGTGCCCGCCGCGCGCGGTGTCACTTGGTGGCGGTCGGGGCGCCCGGCTCGTCCTCGGTGCCCTCGGACAGGGTGTCGTGCACCCCGTCGGCGTACCCTCGGGCGTAGTCCCAGGTCACATAGTGATCCGGGTCAGGGTCGTACGCGGGCTCGTGCACCCGGGGTCGACCGGAGTTGAGCAGGTGCCGCAGGTTGCCGCGGAGCAGGTCCCAGTCGAAGTAGTGCGGCTCCCGGCAGTCCTCGCATTCGATCACCAGCCCGCGGACCCCGATCGGGGCCAGCAGAGCCTGGTAGATCTCCAGGTCGGCGAGGTCTTCCAGCACATCCTGCCGCTCGACGTCGGTCAGCGGATCCGGCGTCGCGTCATCGCCCGGGTCATCCAGACCCGCAGTCGGATCGGCCGGGTCGCCATTGAACGGGTCGATGGGCTCGTCGTGCACCCCCTCACCGTAGACCCAACGCGGCGGGAACGTCCGCCCCCCGGCCTCCGCGCCGAGCCGGCCCGCCACGGACGGGTCGCCCAGCTCACTGGGTACGATGAGGCGACGTGCCGGCATCGTGGCGCGCTCCGGTGCCCGCCCGCGCCACCTCGCTGAAGCCCATCCGAGCAGCTCAGGGGAGCAATCGTGGAAAATTCGCCCAGCAACGATCTTCCGGCCGGCGTCGAGCACGCCGACCTGGGCGGCCACCTGCCTGAGCTGCCGGCCGGCTCCGCCCGGGTGGTTCCGCTCGGTCTGACCTTCGACGACGTGCTGCTTCAGCCGGGCGAGTCGGACGTGGTGCCCAGCCGGGTCAACACCCGGACGAAGCTCACCCGCAACATCGAGTTGTCCATTCCGCTGCTGTCCAGCGCGATGGACACGGTGACCGAGGCCCGGATGGCGATCGCCATGGCCCGGCAGGGCGGCATCGGTGTGCTGCACCGCAACCTCTCCATGGAGGACCAGGCACTCCAGGTCGACCTGGTCAAGCGCTCCGAGTCCGGCATGATCACCAACCCGGTGACCGCCAGCCCGAACGACTCGCTGCGCGAGGTCGACGAGCTGTGCGGGCGTTACCGCATCTCCGGCGTTCCGGTGGTGGACGGCGACGGCCAGCTGGTGGGCATCGTCACCAACCGGGACATGCGTTTCGTCTCCGAGCCGAACACTCCGGTCCGCGAGATCATGACCCACACTCCGCTGATCACCGCCCGGGTCGGGGTGAGCAAGGACGACGCCCTGGCGCTGCTGCGTCAGCACAAGGTCGAGAAGCTGCCGATCGTCGACGACGCGGGCCGGCTGCGCGGCCTGATCACCGTCAAGGACTTCACCAAGAGCGAGCAGTACCCGGACGCCAGCAAGGACGACGCCGGCCGCCTGCGGGTCGCCGCCGCCATCGGTGTGGGCGAGGACGCCTACAAGCGGGCCCGTGCCCTGGTCGACGCCGGCGTCGACGTGCTGATCGTGGACACCGCGCATGGTCACCAGCGGGCCGTGCTGGACATGGTCCGCCGGCTCAAGGCCGACGTCACGGTCGACATCATGGGCGGCAACGTGGCCACGTACGCCGGCGCGAAGGCGCTGGTCGACGCTGGCGCCGACGGCGTCAAGGTGGGCGTGGGGCCGGGCGCGATCTGCACCACCCGGATCGTCGCCGGGGTCGGCGTGCCGCAGGTGACCGCGATCATGGAGGCGGCCCGGGCCGCCCGCCCGGCCGGCGTGCCGGTGATCGGTGACGGCGGCATCCAGTATTCCGGTGACATCGCCAAGGCCCTGGTGGCTGGCGCCGACACGGTGATGCTCGGCAGCCTGTTGGCCGGCTGCGAGGAGAGCCCCGGCGAGCTGATCTTCGTCAACGGCAAGCAGTTCAAGACGTACCGCGGGATGGGGTCGCTCGGCGCGATGCAGTCCCGGGGCCAGGCCAAGTCGTACAGCAAGGACCGCTACTTCCAGCAGGACGTGCTCAGCGACGACAAGCTGGTCCCGGAGGGCGTGGAGGGCCAGGTGCCCTACCGGGGGCCGCTCTCCCGGGTGGCCCACCAGCTGGTCGGCGGTCTGCGACTGGCCATGGGGTACGCCGGTGCGGAGAACATCCCCGATCTGCACCGCCGGGGCCAGCTCATTCGGATCACCGCGGCTGGCCTGAAGGAGAGCCACCCGCACGACATCCAGATGACCGTCGAGGCGCCCAACTACCACACCCGCTGACCCACCACCCCCAACCACCTGGAGTCCCCCATGCGTGACGTGGTCGAGATCGGGCTGGGCAAGACCGCGCAGCGCGGCTACCACCTGGACGACATCGCCATCGTGCCGAGCCGCCGCACCCGGGACGTCGACGACGTCTCGACGTCCTGGCAGCTCGACGCGTATCCGTTCGGCATTCCGTGTGTCGGTCACCCCTCCGACGCCACCATGAGCCCGTCCTCGGCGGTGCGCCTCGGTCAGCTCGGCGGCCTCGGCGTGCTCAACGTCGAGGGGCTCTGGACCCGCTACGAGAACCCGACGAAGGTGTTGGACGAGCTGGCCGGCCTCGACGAGGAGGCGCGCGCCACCAAGCGGCTGCAAGAGGTGTACGCCGAGCCGATCCGCCCGGACCTGATCGCGGAGCGGGTCCGCGAGCTGCGCGCCGGGGGCGGCACGGTGGCGGTGCGGGTCTCTCCGCAGCACACCCTCGCGCTGGCGCCGGTGATCCTGGACGCCGGGGTGGACATCCTGGTGATCCAGGGCACCATCGTCTCGGCCGAGCACGTGTCGACCACCGACGAGCCGCTGAACCTCAAGGAGTTCATCGCCGACCTCGACCTGCCGGTGATCGTCGGTGGCTGCACCGACTACAAGACGGCGCTGCACCTGATGCGTACCGGCGCGGCCGGGGTGATCGTGGGCATCGGTGGCGACGAGTGGTCGACCACCGAGTCGGTGCTGGGCATCCGGGTGCCGATGGCCACCGCGATCGCCGACGCCGCGGCGGCCCGCCGGGACTACCTGGATGAGACCGGCGGCCGGTACGTGCACCTGATCGCCGACGGTGACATCCAGACCTCGGGCGACATCGCGAAGGCGCTGGGCTGCGGCGCGGACGCGGTGATGCTCGGTGAGCCGCTGTCGCTCTGCGACGAGGCCCCCGCCGGTGGCGCCTGGTGGCACTCGGCGGCGAGCCACCCGTCGCTGCCCCGGGGCGCCTTCGAGGTCTCCGGTGAGCCGCTGGGGTCGATGGAGCAGTTGCTCTTCGGGCCGGCGGACGAGGCCGA
This sequence comes from Micromonospora sp. CPCC 205558, assembly GCF_036902955.1. Classification (NCBI taxonomy): domain Bacteria; kingdom Bacillati; phylum Actinomycetota; class Actinomycetes; order Micromonosporales; family Micromonosporaceae; genus Micromonospora; species Micromonospora sp. CPCC 205558. The sequence goes on along the minus strand of NZ_JBAKHR010000011.1, from coordinate 226,829 downwards.
CGGTCAGCTCAACCTGTTCGGCGGGCTGCGTCGGGCGATGGCCAAGTGCGGTTATCGCGACCTGAAGGAGTTCCAGAAGGTCGGTCTGGTCCTCGACCGCTGACCGATCCGTCAGAGACATGAAGGCCGGCCCCGCACTGGTGCGGGGCCGGCCTTCGTCGCGTTCAGCGCGGAGTCACTTCTCCAGGTAGATGGTCAGGTCGGACATGTTGCGGTAGCTGGTCGCCGCGAAGTCGAGCGACTGGCCCCTGTTGTCGGTGCCGCCCGGGGCGGTGTCCATCTCCCAGTTGGCGTGGTGGAAGTTGCGCTCGCCGATGGTCTGGAAGAACTGCTGGAAGTTGAGGTCGCCGTCGCCCAGCGGGGTCATCTGGTACCCGTTGGGGACGCTGGTGTCCCGGTCACCGTCCTTGGCGTGGAAGAGCGGGAACCGGGTGGTCCGGTCGGCCACGGTGAGGATCGGGTCGAACAGGTCGGTGACCTCCTGGCCGGCCGGGTTGACGTACTTCTGGTGCTTGTAGCGGGCCACGTAGGCCCAGTAGATGTCCAGCTCGAAGAAGACGTACCGCGGGTCGGTGATCTCGAAGAAGTACTCCAGCCGGCGGATGCCGGAGGACCGGGTCTGCCGGCCCTGCGCGTCGCGCGGGCCCCGGTCGATGAGGAAGCTGTACGCGGCGTCGTGGTTGTGCGTGTAGAGCCGCATGCCCCGGGCCTTGGCCTGCCGGCCCAGCTCGTTCCAGATGTCCGCGGCGGCGTCCCACTCGGCCTTGTACGGGCTGCTGGTCGGGTCGCTGCCGGTGCCGATGTTCTTCATGCCGAGTTCCTCGGCGATGTCCAGCTGTTGCTGGAAGGTGGCCGGCTGGATCGTGGCGTGGGTGCCGTTGGCCACCAGACCGTTGTCGTCGAGGATCTTGCGGATCTCGGCGGGGGTGATCTGTCGGCCCAGGATCTCGGTGCTCTGGGTGTAGCCGGCGAACTCGATCTCCTTGTAGCCGATTTCGGCGAGTCGGGCGAGGACGCGCTCGAAGCCGTACGGCACTCCGCTGTCGTCGGGCGCGGCGGTGATCCGGTCGCGGACGCTGTAGAGGATGATGCCGCGGTTCTTGGCCGGGATCAGCGGCTCGACCCGCAGTTTGCTCGCCTTGCCGGGGTGGGCGAGCGCGGGGGCGCCGGTGGCGAGGACGGGTAGGCCGGCCGCGCCGATCGCGGCGGCGGCGCCTGCGGACGCGGCGAGCAGGGATCGACGGCTGAGTCGGTTGGTGGGGGTGGCGTCGGGGGCGGTGTGGTCTGGCATGGTTCCACCTTTCGCGACGGTGGTCGGAGCCAGACACTAACGTCGGTCTAAGTCGAAAGAAAGGTCCGATCATGGGCAGCTTTCGTTTGATCCGACGAAAGTCACTGATGATCGTCGATACGGGCCGCGTGGACGGTGATGCTGACTACGCTCGTCCTGACCGGAAGGCCGCAGGAAACCGGAGTGCCGCAGGAGGGGTGGGCATGGTCCTGACCGGACGGAGACTGAGCGTCGCCGCCGCGCTGACCTGCGCACTCGGGCTGGTCGCGACCGGTTGCACGGGCGACGACCGCGACGGCTTCCGGCCCGGCGCGGCCGACGTCGGCGACCCCTACGTGCCGGGGCACGGCAACGGTGGCTACGACGTCTCGCACTACGGCCTTGACGTCCGCTACGACCCGGCGACCGACCGGCTGACCGGTCGAGCCGTCATCAGGGCCACCGCCACCCAGGACCTGTCCCGGTTCAATCTGGACCTGGTCGGTCTGGAGGTCGGCGCTGTCAGAGTGGGCGACGCGGCGGCCGACCACCGACGCGGCGACGGCGAGTTGGTGGTGACGCCCCGCGACGGCCTGTCGCGTGGTCGGCAGTTCACCGTGACCGTCGACTACGCGGGCGTACCCACGGCCGTCGACGACGGGGCGTTGGGCAGCGGCGGTTTCCTGCACACCGCCGACGGCGCGGTAGCGCTCGGCCAGCCCGACTCGGCCGCCACCTGGTTTCCGGTCAACGACCACCCGTCGGACAAGGCCACCTACGACCTGGCGGTGACCGTCCCGGACGGCCTGGCCGCGTTGAGCAACGGCGTGCCCGGGCCGAAGAGCAGCGCCGACGGCTGGACCACCTGGCGCTGGTCGGAGCGCACCCCGATGGCCAGCTATCTGAGCACGCTCGTGATCGGTGACTACCGGGTGGTTACCGGCACGCACGCCGGCCGGCCGATGGTCACGGCGGTGGCCGCGAGCCTGCCGGCAACCGGCGGAGCGGCCACCTCGCTGGCCCGCACCGGCGCGATCGTCGACTTCCTGGCCAGCCGCTTCGGCCCTTACCCGTTCGACTCGTACGGGGGGATCGTGATCGCCGACGACCGGGTCGGGTACGCCCTGGAGACCCAGTCCCGGCCGGTCTACGGGCCTGGCTTCTTCTCCGACGACCAGCCGAACCCGGGCGTCGTCGCACACGAGCTGGCGCACCAGTGGTTCGGCGACAGCGTGTCACTGACCAGGTGGAGCGACATCTGGCTCAACGAGGGCTTCGCCAGCTACGCCGAGTGGCTGTGGGAGGAACACGACGGCGGTCGGAGCGCCCAGCACAACTTCGAGATCCAGTACGCGTCGACCGACTGGGCGCAGCCGTCGGTCGAGCCGGGCCGGGAGCAGATGTTCGGCACGGCCGTCTACAAGCGCGGGGCGCTCGCCGTACACGCGCTGCGCCGGACCGTCGGTGACGACGTCTTCTTCCGCATCCTGCGCACCTGGACCACGGAGCGGGCGGGAGGCAACGCGACCACCGCGGACCTCGTCTCGCTGGCCGAGCGGGTCGCCCAGCGGCAACTGCGTCCGCTCTTCGACGCCTGGTTGGTGGGTGGAGCGGCCCCCACACTGCCGTGATCCGACCCGGCTGCCCGGTCGATATGCTGCCGCCTGTGAACGGCGGGTAGGCGCCCGTTCGCGCGGAGCGGCACAGGCCGTGACCGGCAACCGTGCGGAGAGGGTGTGGGATGCGGGGGACGCGAGACAGACTGCGCATGGGTGCCGGCCTGCTGGTGGCCGGTGCGCTCGCACTGTCCGGATGCGACTCGACGGGCCCGGCCACGGCGCAGCCACCGAGCGCGTCCCCCACACCGGCGCGGACCTTCACCGCGGGTGCCGACGGAGTCGGCGACACGTACTTCCCGACCTACGGCAACGGCGGCTACGACGTCGGCCGGTACACGGTGAAGGTGCGCTACGACCCGGCCAAGGACCAGTTGACGGGTACGACCACCGTGCGGGCCACCGCGACCGCCGACCTGTCGACGTTCAACCTCGACCTGGCCGGCCTGACCGTCAGCGCGGTCACCGTGGACGGCGCACCGGCGACCCACAGCCGCAAGCGCAACGAGCTGGTGATCAAGCCGGCCTCCGGCCTGATCAACGGCAACGGGTTCGTCGCCGAGATCACCTACGCCGGTAAGCCGAAGCCGCTGAGGAACGAGACGCTCGGTGACGGCGGCTTCCTGCACACCGCCGACGGTGCCATCGCGCTGGGTCAGCCCGAGTCGGCCAGCACCTGGTTCCCGGTCAACGACCACCCGTCGGACAAGGCGGCGTACGACTTCGAGGTCACCGTTCCGGACGGCCTGACCGCGATCAGCAACGGCGTTCCCGGCGGGAAGGCCAGCTCGGGCGGTTGGACCACCTGGAAGTGGTCGGAGAAGTCGCCGATGGCCAGCTATCTGAGCACGCTGGTGATCGGCAAGTTCCGGATCACCACGGGCGAGCACAAGGGCCGCCCGGTCTACAGCGCGGTCACCACCACCGAGGCCAAGGGGAGCGCGGACGCGTCCATCGCGCGGACCGTCGAGGTGGCCGACTACCTGGAGAGCGTGTTCGGGCCGTACCCGTTCGACGCGTACGGCGGGGTGGTGATCTCCGACCGCCGGATCTCCTACGCGCTGGAGACGCAGAGCCGACCGGTCTACGCGGCGAGCTTCTTCCGGCGGGGCGAGAACACCGAGGTCGTCGCGCACGAGCTGGCCCACCAGTGGTTCGGCGACAGCGTCGCGTTGGCCAAGTGGGAGGACATCTGGCTCAACGAGGGCTTCGCGACGTACGCGGAGTGGCTGTGGGCCGAGCACACCAAGGCGTACACCGCCAAGGAAGCGTTCAACAGCCGGTACGTCGAGCTGTCCGCGCAGGTGTGGAGGACACCGCCGGGCAAGCCGGGAGTGGACAAGCTGTTCAGCGAGTCGGTCTACCAGCGCGGCGGCATGACCCTGCACGCCCTGCGGGTGGCCGTCGGCGACAAGGCGTTCTTCGAGATCGTCAAGACCTGGGCGGCGGAGAAGCGCAACGGCACCGCCACCACGGCCGAGTTCGTGGCCCTGGCCGAGCGGATCTCCGGCAAGCAGCTCGACGCGCTCTTCGACGACTGGCTCTACGGCACCGAGAAGCCCGCCCTGCCCAAGCGGCTCTGAGCTGCGGTCAGTTCTTGACCACCAGCTTGGGGTGGGCGGCCAGGTACGCGTCGGCGCGGCCGGCCCGCAACTCGGTGAGGAACTTGCGGCCCTCGGCGGTCAGCTGTTCACCCCGGTAGGCGCTGCCCTTGCCGACCCCGGAACCGGGCAGCCCAACCAGCGTGAAACGGTTCTCCGGCAATCCACTGAGGGCGTACGCGATGTCGACGATCCGGCGCCCACCGACGTAGACCAGCGTGTCGCCCAGCGCGGAGACCACCTGGTCGACCCGCTCCGGTTGCCGGGCCAGGCCCTCGTCCAGGATCTTGCGGGTCATCGCCCGGATCAGCTGCTGCTGGTGACGCTGCCGCGCGTAGTCGCCGCCGGTGATGTAGCGCTGCCGCGCGTAGTCCAGCGCCTGCCAGCCGTTGAGGTGCCGATCGCCCTTCTCGTAGACCTGCTGCGGCCCGGTGTACCCGCCCGGCGCGCTCTCCCGGTACTTGCCGTCCGGTCGACGGTGCAGCGAGGCGACCCGCTGGTCGACGTAGATGTCGACCCCGCCCAGGGCGTCGACCAGCCGGTCGAACCCGTTGAACGTGAGCACCGCGCCCGCGTCGATGCGCAGCCCGGTGTAACCGCTGACCGTGCTGCGCAGCAGCTCGTACCCCTGGGCTGTGCTGGGTTGTTTGGGTTTGCCCGGCACCCGGCTGCCGTAGCTCATCGCGTGGGTGAGCTTGGTCTTGCCGCCCTTGTAGCCGGCCTTCGGGAACGCCGGGATGTCCACCAGCAGGTCGCGGGGGAGCGAGAAGAGGTACGCCCGATCCAGTCCCTTGGGTACGTGCAGCACCAGCACGGCGTCGGAGTGCGGCTCCCACCCGGGCACGCTGACCCGGGTGTCCACACCGACCAGCAGCAGGTTGAGCGGGCCGGTGATGTCCGCGCCCGGCGGTGGACCACTGGGGCTCGGCGTCGGCGTGCCGACCGGCGACGGGGTCGGTGAGCCGGCCACCGGAGCGCCGCCGGGCTTGTTGTCCCCGGTCAGCCGGGTGATCACCACCGCGCCGGCCGCGATCAGCGCGACCGCGGCGAGGGCCGTCAGCCCCAGCAGCAACCACCGTCGGCGCGGTGCCATCGACCCGAGAACCATCCTGGATTCCTTCCACCCGTCCGGTGAACAACGCTCCGACGGGTGCTCCGGGTTGCGGCCGGGAGGCGCCGGGTCGGTCGGCCGGAGCATGATCGCGCAAAAGTGCCGCTGGCGCGAGGGCTATTCACGAGTAATGATGCGTCCATGCGGTACGACGTGGTAGTCATCGGCTCCGGCTTCGGGGGCAGCGTCACCGCGCTCCGACTGGCCGAGAAGGGTTACTCGGTAGCGGTGCTGGAAGCCGGCCGCCGCTTCGCCGACGACGAGTTCCCGCAGACGTCCTGGCGGTTTCGCCGGTTCCTCTGGGCGCCCAAGCTGGGCTGCTACGGCATCCAACGGCTCACCCTGCTCCGGCCCGCCGACCGACGCACCGGCGGCGGGGTGCTCGTGCTCTCCGGAGCCGGGGTGGGCGGCGGTTCGCTGGTCTACGCGAACACCCTCTACGAACCGCTGCCGGCCTTCTACAACGACCCGCAGTGGCGCGACATCACCGACTGGCGCGACGAGTTGGCCCGCCACTACGACCAGGCGAAACGGATGCTCGGCGTCACCACGTACCCCGTGCACACCGGCGCGGACCGGGCCATGCGCGCGGTGGCCGAGCGGATGGGGGTGGGGCACACCTTCCACGCCACCCCGGTGGGCGTGCACATCGGCCAGCCCGGCCAGCGGGTGGCCGACCCGTACTTCGGCGGTGCCGGCCCGGAACGCACCGGCTGCCGGCACTGCGGATCGTGCATGACCGGCTGCCGGCACGGGGCGAAGAACACGCTGGTCAAGAACTACCTCTGGCTCGCCGAACGGCTCGGGGTCACGGTCCGCCCGTTGACCACGGTGACCGCTGTCCGGCCCGCCGACGGCGGCGGGTACCAGGTGCACACCGAACGCACCGGCGCCTGGCTGCGCAAGGCTCGGCAGGTCATCCACGCCGACCAGGTGGTCTTCGCCGCCGGGGCGCTCGGCACCCAGCGGCTGCTGCACGCGATGCGGGCCGACGCGGCGCTACCCGGGCTCTCGCCCCGCCTCGGTGAGCTGACCCGGACCAACTCGGAGGCGATCCTCGGCGCCTCGGTGCCCCGGCAACGGGCCCGGTCCGAGCGGTTGGACTACACCGAGGGGGTGGCCATCACCAGCTCGTTCCACCCCGACCCGCAGACGCACATCGAGCCGGTCCGCTACGGGCGCGGCTCCAACGCGATGGGGCTGCTCCAGTCGCTGCTGGTCGACGGCGGCCCGCACCGCGTACGCCGCTGGCTGGGCAGCATCGTGCGGCAGCCCCGGTTGGCAGCCCGGATGCTGTCGGTCCGTGGCTGGTCGGAGCGAACGGTGATCGCCCTGGTCATGCAGTCCGTGGACAACTCGCTGACCACCCGCTGGCGGCGTGGCCCTCTCGGCCGCCGGCTGGTCACCGGGCCGGGCCACGGCACGCCCAGCCCGACCTGGATCCCGGCCGGCAACACCGCGGCCCGAATGCTCGCCGACGAGATCGGCGGCACCGCCGGCGGTTCGCTCACCGAACCCTTCGACATCCCGGTGACCGCGCACATCCTGGGCGGGACGGTCATCGGGGCGACCCCGGCCGACGGGGTGATCGACCCCTGGCACCGGGTGTACGGGCACGCCGGGCTGCACGTGGTCGACGGCGCCGCCGTCTCTGCCAACCTGGGCGTGAACCCCTCCCTGACGATCACCGCCCAGGCGGAACGAGCGATGTCCTTCTGGCCCAACAAGGGGGAAAAGGACCCCCGCCCACCCCTCGCCACCCCGTACCGCCGCCTCGCCCCCGTACCCCCGAACAACCCGGCAGTCCCCCCGAACGCCCCCGGCGCGCTGCGACAGTGACCCGCCGCCACTTCCGCGATCTTGCACTTTCGGTCGTCGTTACGCGGCATTCGTGGCCTTTGTCGGCACAGAAAGTGCAAGATCGCGGGAAGTGGGGCTTCTGGCGAGCCGGTGCCGGGGGCGGCGGTGACTGTCGGTAGGCTTCGTGCACATGAGCCTGCCTCGCCCCGTCCTTGTGGTGGACTTCGGAGCCCAGTACGCCCAGCTCATCGCCCGTCGGGTCCGTGAGGCGAAGGTCTACTCCGAGATCGTGCCGCACTCGATGCCGATCGCCGAGATGCTGGCGAAGAACCCCGCCGCGATCATCCTCTCCGGGGGCCCGGCCAGCGTCTACGCCCCGGGCGCACCGCAGATCGACGCGGGCGTGTTCAGCGCCGACGTGCCGGTCTTCGGCATCTGCTACGGCTTCCAGGCGATGGCCCAGGCGCTCGGCGGCACGGTCACCAGGACCGGTAACCGCGAGTACGGCGGCACCCCGCTGCGCCCCCGCCTCCTCGACCCCGGTGTGCTGCTGCGTGACCTGCCGGCGGACCTGCCGGTGTGGATGAGCCACGGCGACTGCGTCACCGAGGCGCCCGAGGGCTTCACGGTGACCGCCGAGTCGGCGGGCGCCCCGGTCGCCGCATTCGAGGACCTGGCCGGGCGGCGGGCCGGCGTGCAGTTCCACCCGGAGGTCGGGCACACCGCGCACGGCCAGGAGATGCTGACCCGCTTCCTCTACGACATCGCCGGCATCGAGCCGACCTGGACGCCCGAGAACATCATCGACGAGCAGGTCGCCCGGATCCGCGCCCAGATCGGTGACAAGGAGGTCATCTGTGGCCTCTCCGGCGGGGTGGACTCGGCGGTCGCCGCGGCGCTGGTGCACAAGGCAGTCGGTGACCAGCTCACCTGCGTCTTCGTCGATCACGGTCTGCTGCGCGCCGGTGAGGCCGAGCAGGTGGAGAAGGACTACGTCGCCGCCACCGGCATCAAGCTGAAGGTGGTCGACGCCGCCGACCGGTTCCTGGGCGCGCTCGCCGGGGTGACCGACCCGGAGCAGAAGCGCAAGATCATCGGCCGGGAGTTCATCCGGGTCTTCGAGGCCGCGGCCCGCGAGATCGCCGCGCACGGCGACGTCGAGTTCCTCGTCCAGGGCACCCTCTACCCCGACGTGGTGGAATCCGGCGGCGGCACCGGCACCGCCAACATCAAGAGCCACCACAACGTCGGCGGCCTCCCGGAGGACCTGAAGTTCGCGCTGGTCGAGCCGCTGCGCACCCTGTTCAAGGACGAGGTCCGAGCGCTCGGCCTCCAGTTGGGCCTGCCCGAGGCGATGGTCTGGCGGCACCCGTTCCCCGGCCCCGGCCTCGCCATCCGGATCATCGGCGCGGTCGACCAGGAGCGCCTCGACCTGCTCCGCCAGGCTGACCTGATCGCCCGCGAGGAGTTGACCGCCGCCGGCCTCGACCGCGGCGTGTGGCAGTTCCCGGTGGTGCTGCTCGCCGACGTGCGCAGCGTCGGCGTGCAGGGAGACGGGCGCAGCTACGGGCACCCCGTGGTGCTGCGCCCGGTCTCCAGCGAGGACGCGATGACCGCCGACTGGTCCCGCCTGCCCTACGACGTGGTGGCCCGGATCTCCACCCGGATCACCAACGAGGTCGCCGAGGTCAACCGGGTGGTCCTGGACGTCACCAGCAAGCCGCCGGGCACCATCGAGTGGGAGTGAGCGCCGCTCAGGCTGCCGGTGGCGTGCTGGACGGGGTCGTCGGCGGGTAGGGCGGCGTCGGGGCGTACCCCTGCGGTGGTCCGCCGGGCGCGGGCCCGGCGGTGGGCGGCGGGCCGTGCTGCGGCGCGACGCCCGCGGCGTGCGGCCAGGCCGGCGCGCCGGTGGGCTCCTCCGGCATCAGGAACCACATGATCGGGTACGCGAACAGCGCGAGCCCGCCGGTGAGCAGGCCGGTGACCGCGAAGATCACCCGGACCAGGGTGGGGTCGACGTCGAAGTAGCGGCCGACGCCGCTGGCGACCCCCGCGACCATGCGGTCGGTGGTGGGTCGCCGAAGCTGCTTGTACGGGGCGTGGGGAGCGGTGGTCGATGTCATACCCCCACGGTCCGCGCTGGCGCCCGCCCCGACCTCAGTGACCGCCCGGATCATTACCCTGACCAATCCCTGATCGAGGCCAAACAGTCAGGAATCCGACTCTTTTCCGTTCCGGTAACGCGGCCCGGGGAGAATTTGCTTCCGTGACCACCTTGCTCAAGCCGCTCCGCAGGATCGCGGCATACGCAGTTTGTGCTGATTCCAGCGGCCGAGTCTTGCTGGTCCGCGCCTCGGAGCGCTCCGGCACCCCCGGCGCGTGGTCGCTGCCCGGCGGGGCCGTCGACCACGGCGAGGACCCGAACCACACGGTCGTTCGCGAGACCGCCGCCGAAACCGGCCTCTCGGTCGCCGTCTCCGGCCTGGCCGACGTGCTCGCCGACATGCGGGCCCTTCCGGATCGCGGCATCACCATCCACACCGACCGGCTGATCTACCGGGTGGCCGTGCGCGGCGGCACCCTCGCGGACCGGGTCGGCGAGCGCCCCACCGACCTGGCCCGGTGGTACACCCTCGACGAGGCGCGCGAGCTGCCGCTGCGCTCGTTCACCGCACGTGCCCTCGGGTTGCCCGCCTCCTCGACCGACGTGGTGCCCGACGAGGCACCCGAGTTCCCCTCCTTCTACGCCGTGCCCGGCCCCGACGGGCTGCACCGCGCCCAGCGCTTCGCCGCGTACGCGGTCTGCACCGACCCCGCCGGCCGGGTCCTGCTCACCCGGGTCTCCGACGGCTACCCCGGCGCCGGCTGCTGGCACCTGCCCGGCGGCGGCACCGACTACGGCGAGCAGCCCGGCGCGGCCCTGATCCGAGAATTGGTCGAGGAGACCGGGCAAACCGGTCGCCTCGTCGAACTGCTCGGAGTCGCCAGCCACCGCGACGCCGCCTCGCTCGGCCCCGAGGGTTACCCGATCGACTGGCACGGCGTACGCGCCTTCTACCGGGTCGTTGTCGACCAGCCCAACCCACTGACCGTGGCCGACGTGGGCGGCTCCACCTGCGAGGCCCGCTGGTTCGGCCGCGAGGAGTTGGGCGCTCTCCCCACCGACCGCCTCACCGAGGTGACCGCCGAAGCAGTCCAAGCAGCCCAACTCACCTGACCCCGCCCGTCCCACGACGGGCCGGCGCCCCGCCGTGCCCACGTTCGGCACGGACAGTCGGGGGCTCGGGCGTCGTCCCGCGCGTTTCGCGCCAAGATCGTGCTTGATCCAGGATGTAGTGGCCTCACCGACGGGCCGATGCCACTACATCCTGGATGTTGCGCATCTTGAGTCACTGGCGGTCGTTGGGCGCGTGGGTTTGAGTGGCAAGAGTTCGGGGGGCGAACAAAGGTGCAATTTGCGCGGCGGGTCGGGGTCTATGGGCTTCTGCGGGAATCGGGCCGGGTCCTGGTGGTCCGGGACGGGGTCGAGGGCGAGTTCCCGGGGGTTTGGCGGTTGCCGGGCGGTGCCGTCGGGCATGCCGAGGACCCGGAGCAGGCCGTGGTCCGCGAAGTCGCCGAACAGGTCGGACTGACGGTGACGGTGTCTCGACTGTTCGCGGTGGTCGCCGATGTGGCCATTTCTCCCGAGGACAAGGTCTCGCTGCACACCGACCGGCTGATGTTCGAGCTCAGCGTGCCCCCCGGCGCCCTTTCCCAGGGCGGGCCGCAGGCCGCCGGGGGTGGCGTGGTCGATCGGGCCCGCTGGCTCTTCCCGGCGGAGGCGGCAGAGGTGCCGCTGACCCCGTTCACCGCTGAGGCGCTCGGTCTGCCGGTCACCCCACTGCCGCCCGGGACGCACCGGCCGCAGCACCCGGCTGCGCCGCCGCACCCCGATCGTCGGCTCCGCTTTGGGGCGTACGGGCTGGTCACCGACCCGGCTGGGCGGGTTCTGTTGACCCAGATCGCGGAGGGCTATCCGGGGGCCGGCCTCTGGCATCTGCCCGGCGGTGGCACGGATCACGGTGAGCAGCCGGCCGCCGGGTTGCTCCGGGAGTTGGTCGAGGAGGGCGGTCAGGTGGGCCGGGTAGTGGAACTGCTTGGCGTCAACAACCTGCACAATCCGGCCGCGTACGGGCCGGAAGGCCGGCCGCTGGACTGGCATGGCGTACGGGTGATCTATCGGGTGCTTGTGGACGTACCTACTGACGCCGTGGTCACCGAATCGGCCGGAGGGTCGACGGCGCGGGCGGGGTGGTTCACCCGGGCCGAGGCGGTTGACCTGCCGTTGAGCGACATCGCTGCGATGGCAATCGGACAGAGGGGGCGATAGCACTCGGCCCGTCGAGCCGAGATGGTGACCCTCCGGTACAGTCAAAGGCGGGAATGATGGAGGAAACGGGCGATGAAGCCCGGGATGGGAACAAGCGAGCGGTTCGAGCGGTTTAAGCCAGTTATAAGTACCGCCGGCAGCTATCGCCAAGCCACGTTCCCCTATGCGATGGTGTACTCCGCAAAACGGCTGCCGGGCCATGCAAGGTCCGGCACGAGACAGCCGGACACCGCCCCAGGGCGGCCAGCAGATCCGGTGATGGAGGAAACGTGCCGAGAGCCCCATGGCGCCGGCGTCGTACTACTGACAGTCCGCGCCCCGCAGGGCGTCGCTGGGCGGGCCGGTTGCGCCGCAGCAGCACCTTCGCCCGCCAGGTGCTGTTGGTTCGGGTCGGTCGGCGCGACGGCGACCTGGCCCCGACCGACCTGGCCCCGACCGAGCACCGGTACGCCGATCGGCAGCGCCGTCGTTACGGCCTGGACCGGCTCAGCCGGCCGACACTGCATGTGGACCCGACACTGGGCCTGGCCCGAGCCGACATCGACGAGGTCGTGCCGGTCAGCCCGGCGATGCCGCCGATGACGCAGGTCGACGAGGCCCGCTCGATCCCGCTGCTCCCCGGCGAGCGCACCATCGCGCGCCGGATGAAGTTCGGCCTGGTCAACGCCTGCACGTTGGCCAGCCTGATGCTCGGCATGCTGGCCATCTTCCTGGCCATGCAGGGCGAGGTTCGCACCGCCGCGCTCTGCCTGATCGCCTGCGTCGGTTTCGACGGTCTGGACGGCGCGCTGGCTCGACGGCTCGGTGTGGCCAGCCCGTTCGGCGCGCAGATGGACTCACTGGCCGACATGTGCTCGTTCGGTCTCGCCGCGCCGGTCGTGGTCTACGCCTCGCTCGCCGGCTCCGTCTCCACCGCCGCGGCGGCGGTGGCGTGCGCCCTGGTCGCGGCGTGTGCCGCGATCCGACTGGCGCGCTTCAACGTCTCGCCGAAGGACGGCCGGTTCTTCTGCGGGGTGCCCACCACCATGGCGGCCGCGGTGCTCGCCGTGACCGTGGCGATCGGCCTGCCGGTCCCCGGCGCCGTGCTGGTCGCCGGGGTGGCGCTGCTGGCCTTCGCGATGGTGTCGAGCTTCCCGTACGCCAAGCTCGCCCGCCTGGTGAAGTTGCCGCCGTGGCTCTGGTTGGCTCCGGTGATCGGCGCGCTGGTCGACATCCGGCTCACGTTCGCCCTGATCGTGGTGGGCTACCTGGTCAGCGGGCCGGTTCTCTGGCTGCGGCAGCGTCGTACCGCCTGATTCGAGCAGACAGAACGGGGCGCCGCGGACAGCGGCGCCCCGTTTCTCGTTTGCGGGTCAGCGCCAGCGGGCGATGACCGTGGATCCTCCGACCACCTTGTCGCCCGGCCCGACCAGCGGGTCCGCCGCCTCGGCGGGCAGGTAGACGTCGGTCCGGGAGCCGAAGCGGATCAGCCCGAAGCGCTCGCCCTTGGCCAGCAGCGCGCCGATCGGTGCGCGCTGCACGATCCGGCGGGCGATCAGCCCGGTCCGCTGCGCGACCACCACGGTGCCGCGAGCAGTGTCCAGCACGGTGTACGCGGCGACGTTGTGCTCGGCGTCCGGCTTCATCGCGTTGACGAAGCCGCCGTCGGCGACGAAGTAGTCGACCACCTTGCCGGCGACCGGGGCGCGGTTGACGTGTACGTCCAGCACCGACAGGAACACAGCGATCCGCAGCCACTCGCCGTCGCCGAAGCGCTCGTCGTGCAGCCGCTGCACCGACAGGACCTTGCCGTCCGCGCTGGCGACCACGGCGCTCGGGTCCTCCGGCACGTCCCGCTCGGGATCCCGGAAGAACGCGGCGACCGGCCCGGCCGCCAGGGCCGGCAGCAGCCACAGCTTGGACGACGGACGCGCCACCCGGGCCACCGCCGCGAGGCCCAGCGCGATGCCCGCCGCCGCCACGCCGTTGGAGTCGATGTGCATGCCCCGGGTCAGCGGCACACTCGACGGCCGGTACGCGGGGGCCAGACTGTCGGCGGTGGCCGGGCTGGCCGGGGTGAACCGCAGTCGGTAGACCCGCACCGGTGGCGAGTTGCGCAGCACCAGGTCGGCGCCGACGCCGTAGAGGGCGTCCTGTCGGGCCAGCTCGGCGGCGGCGCCCTCGGTGCGGCCGGGCGTGGCGACGGTCGCCACGCTCAGCACCGCCCCGTTGGACAGATACTTGGCCAGCCCCTCGACGCCGCTGCGGGTTGCCTCGGCGGTGCCGGTGAACACCTCGCCGGCGACGACGACCTCGGCGGGTTCGGCTTCGGCCAGCGAGTCGACGACGTTCACCCGGTCGGCGACCCAGCGGCCCTGGGCGGTGACGTGCTCGCGCAGCGCCGCAGCGCCGAACGGCTCGACGGGCACCACGGTGAGTCGGTCACCGGGGAGCAGCGCCTCGACCGCCGCGGCCAGCACCGCGGAGTCCGGGTTCACCCCGACCAGCAGGGCTGCCTTGGCGTCGTTGATCCGGGCCAGCTCGGCGACGAGGGTACGGGCGGCTCGCTCGCCGATGCGGACCGGACCGGACGGACCGGTGGTACGCACGGCGGGGGACTGGGTCATGTCGGGCGGGCTCCTGACGGGGGTAGAGACGGGAATCGCGGCGGGGCCGCCATGGGCGGGACGGGCCGGCCGGCGGAGGCGAGATCTCCACCGGCCAGCATATGCGTCCGTCCGCGCCGGCCGCACCGCCGCAGGCTGCGGTGGACCGACGCGGGTCAGGCGCCCGAGGTCAGGCTTGCCCGCGCGGACCGTCCCGCTCGTCGCCCGGTTGGTCGCCGGCGGCGTCGCCCGGTTGGTCGGAGTGGGTCGGCTCGTTCCCCTCGGAGGTCGCCGGGCGGGCGAGGATCCCGAGCGTCGCGTCCTCGTCCGCGCCGCCGGATCGGCCACGGATCGGCTCGGTCGACGGCTCCGACGGCGGATGTGCCAGCCAGGCCGGGTGGATCACGTCGGTGGTCGGCGCATCCTCCGCCCGCACCTCGGTGGTCGGCGACTCCAGCCGGCGCTCTGAGGAGAACAGCGGGTCTGAGGAGAGCGTCGGGTTCGAGATGAGCGTCGGGTCCGGGGAGGGAGTGTCCCAGGTGGACCGTTCGGCTTCCCAGGACGGCAGGGCCGCGCCGGAGGTCGACGTGGCGGCACCGGATACCGGCACGGGCACCCCGGAGCTGGGCGCACCGGAGACGGACGTGCCGGAGACCGGCGCGACGGCATCGGCGGCCCCGGCGGTCGGCTCCGGCTGGCTCGGCCGACCCGAGCGCAGCGCGCCGACCAGCCCGAAGACCCCGATCAGGATGAGCGCGCCGGCCAGGAACCAGCCGACCGGGGGCAGCGCCAGCCCGAGCAGTTGGGCGAGCAGCCACCAGGCGGACAGCGCCAGGAACACGAGCCCGAAGGCGAACGACACCAGATCCGTGCGGTGAGCCTTCACCGGGTCACCTCCAGGTTGCCCGCATTGACATGGATGTAGAGGCGCAGGGTCCCGCCGCCAGGCCCGTCCGCGCCGACGTCGGTGGATTCCTGCAGGCGGCCGTCCAGCCCGCCGGAGCGGTTGCCGAAGATGGTGGCGTCACCCGCGTTGACGTCGGCCACGGTCGTGACGTCCACGTTCGGCGGCACGACCACGGTCGCCTGGCCGAAGTTGACGGCCACGGTCACCTGGCTGTCCCGTTTCGCGAAGTCGATCCCGCGCAGGTCGAGCACGGCGTCACCGAAGCTGTTCTTGTACCGGTCGGCGAGGTCGCGGTAGTCGGTGGGGGCCCAGGTCACCGCGCCGTCGACCCCCCGGATCCGGTCGTAGGACTCGGCGACGGTCGCCGTGCCCAGCGCCGCCGCGGTCACCAGACCGAGCGCGATGAGCCAGCGAGCCCGCCCGAACCACGTGCCGACAAGCAGCCCCAACGCGATCGTGGCCAACGCGGCGGCGAAGTACGCCGAGGCACTGATGGCGAAGACGTCCAGCAGGTCGAGCAGGGCGACCAGACCGAGCACCAGGAAGATCAGCGAGAAGGTCACCGCGCCGAGCGGCGAACGCTCCTTGGGGCGCTTCGGCGGCTTCGGTGGCTTGCGCGGCGCAGGCGCGGCCGGGGTCGGCGAAGCGTACGGGCCGTGCGGCGCGAACGGCTGGCGGTAACCGGAGGGCGGTGGGGCGGTCGGATAGCCGGCCGCGGCAGCGGGTGTGCTGCTCACCGGCGGCGCCGGCCAGCCGGCGCTGGGCATGGCGGTGCTCGGCCAGCGGGGCTGGGCAGCAGTCGTGTCGGCCGGTTGCCCGGGCACCGGGCCCACCCCGGGCACCGGCTGCGTCGGGTTGGGCGGCAGCGGACCGCTGCTCGGGGGCGTGTCGTACGCCGGGCGGGTGACGGTTGGCGCTGCCCCGGTCGTCGCGGTGGCGTACCCCGGACCGGTGCTGAACATCGGCGGCGTCGGCGTCGGCGCCTGGCCGGTGGACGGCGCGGCGCCGTACGACGGTGCGGGCCAGGCCACCGGCGGCACCGGGCCGGCCGGGTTGCCGGACGGTGCGGCCGGCGGTGGACCACCCGGGGCGCCGGGCCGTGGGTTGCGGCCGTCCCGGTTGAGCAGGAGAGCGCCAGCGACCAGGATGGCCGCGCCGAGCAGCACCGCGCGGAAGGCGTCGGTGACGATGTACGCGAAGCTGGCCGCCGCCAGGATGCTCAGGACGATCACCGTGACCGGCGACATGCTGGAACGACCGCGTCCGAGCATGGACTCGACGGGGGACGCGGTGTCGCCCTCGTTCGGGATGATCAGCCAGGCGGCGACGTACACCAGGATGCCGATGCCCCCGAAGAACCCGAGCACCGCGAGCAGCACCCGCCACAGCACCGGGTCGGTGTTGGTGGCACGCCCGATCGCCGCGCAGACCCCGGCCAGATACCGCCCCTCGCGCGGTCGGACCAGCCCGTACCGTGAGGTGAAGCCGGCGCCGCCCAGCGGCGGTGGCGGTGCGGACGGCCCGGGACCACCCGGCCCGGGTGGCGTGCCGCCCGGCCCGTAGCCGGTGCCCGCCGCGAACGCGGGGCCCGGACCGTAGCCCGTCGTGGGCGGGCCGTAGCCGTCGGCCGGATCGCCGGGTGTGGTGTCGCCGGTGCCGGAGCGTGGACCGAACGTGCTGGGGTCGGTCCACTCGGTGGGCGTGGTGGCGGGCGGGGGCGGTGCTGAACCGCCCGGCTGTGCCGACCCCGGTCGGGGCGGCGGGGCAGCTTCCTCGGTCATGCTTCGATCCTGCTGCCCGGTGTACCCGAACGAC
This sequence comes from Micromonospora sp. CPCC 205558, assembly GCF_036902955.1. Taxonomy (NCBI): domain Bacteria; kingdom Bacillati; phylum Actinomycetota; class Actinomycetes; order Micromonosporales; family Micromonosporaceae; genus Micromonospora; species Micromonospora sp. CPCC 205558. The sequence continues at coordinate 209,755 of NZ_JBAKHR010000011.1, read as the reverse complement.
CTCAGGACCCGACCCTGACCCCACCCTGAGATCCGGCGGCCGGAATGTCGGGGGCGTCCCCGTGGTCACCGACGCCGCAGCGTGTGACGATCGAGTCACCGACCTCGACCTGTCCGCCACCGTGACCAGGGAGCCTCCGATCAGCAGCACCGTGACCCCGCCCTCGCGGCTCTACCGCGCCCCCGAGCACCGGATGGCCGCCGGCGTCGCCGCCGGTATCGCCGACCACCTCGGCATCTCGGTGCTGCGGGTGCGCGTCGCGTTCATGGTTCTGCTCGGGCTGAGCGGGCTCGGCCTGCTGCTCTACGCGGCCTTCTGGGCTGTGGTGCCGCTGCGTCCCGGTGACACCGCGGTGCCGCCCCGGCGGGATGTCGCCCAGCTCCTGCCGTTCGTGGGGATCGGGCTCGGTGTCCTGTTGATCCAGGTGATGGTCTTCGACTCGGTGGGCGCGGCGGGCACCGCCGGTTGGCTGGTGGCCATCATCGCGGTCGGCGCCGGGGTCATCTGGCATCAGTCCGCGCCCGAGCGGCGGCGGCAGTGGGGCGACGCGATGCCGGTGCCCTGGCTGGGTGCGGTCGTCGAGGAGAGCGACCGGCGGGCCTTCGTGCTCCGGTTCATCGGCGGGGGCGTGCTGGTCGCGGTCGGCATCATCGGTGTCGCGGCCGTCTACTCGCCAGCACAGAACTTCGACGCGGTGATCAATGGCGTGATCTTCGCGCTGGTCGGGCTGGCGGGCGTCGGCGTGGTCGCCGCGCCGGTGCTCTGGCGGACGTACAGCCAGCTCCGCTCGGAGCGCGAGGGGCGCATCCGCGAGCAGGAACGGGCCGAGTTGGCCGCCATGGTGCACGACCAGGTGCTGCACACGTTGGCCCTGATCCAGCGCAACGCCGGCGACGTCAAGACCGTGCAGCGGCTGGCCCGAGGGCAGGAACGCTCGCTGCGCAACTGGCTCTACAAGCCGACCGCCTCGCCGAGCGAGCGCTTCGCCGCTGCACTGGAGCAGGCCGCAGCCGAGGTCGAGGACACCTTCGCGATCAGCGTGGAGACGGTGGTGGTGGGGGACCGGGAGACCGACGAGAAGGTCGGGGCGCTGGTCGCGGCCGCACGCGAGGCTCTGGTCAACGCGGCTCGGCACGCCGGGGTGCAGACCGTGTCGCTCTACGCCGAGGTGGAGCCGGATCAGGTCAGCGTCTTCGTTCGGGACCGGGGGAAGGGCTTCGATCCGGATACCGTGGAGGACCACCGGCACGGCGTTCGCGGCTCGATCATCGGGCGGATGAAGCGGCACGGCGGACGGGCCGAAATCCGGTCCGGCCCGGGGGAGGGGACCGAGGTCCGGTTGATCCTGCCGATCTCCCGGGACTCGTCCGCAGCGGAGAGGAACAGATGACCATGGCCGAGCAGTCGACCGAGCACCTCGACCCGGCGGATGCCCGCCCCGAGCGGCTGCGGGTGTTCCTGGTGGACGATCACGCCATGTTCCGGGCCGGGGTGCGCGCGGAGTTGGGCGCCCACGTGGAGGTGGTGGGCGAGGCGAGCACGGTGGCCGAGGCGGTCACCCGGATCGCCGCCGTCGGCCCGGACGTGGTGCTGCTCGACGTGCACATGCCCGACGGTGGCGGTCGCGCGGTGCTGGAGGCGATGCGGCGTACGCATCCGCAGGTCAAGTTCCTCGCGTTGAGCGTCTCCGACGCGGCGGAGGACGTGATCGGGCTGATCCGGGCCGGCGCCCGGGGGTACGTCACCAAGACCATCTCCCCGGACGAGCTGGCTGCCGCGATCCGTCGGGTGGCCGACGGGGACGCGGTGTTCAGCCCACGGCTGGCCGGTTTCGTGCTGGACGCCTTCGCGGCCCGGCCGGACGCGCCGGTGGCCGACCCGGAGCTGGACCAGCTCACCAACCGTGAGCGGGAGGTGCTGCGGCTGCTGGCCCGGGGGTACGCGTACAAGGAGATCGCCAAGGAGCTCTTCATCTCCATCAAGACGGTGGAGACGCACGTGTCGAACGTGCTGCGCAAGCTTCAGATGTCCAACCGCTACGAACTCTCCCGTTGGGCGGCTGATCGCCGGCTGGTGTGACGGTGGGTCGGCGGCGAGGATCAGAGAAACGTCCGGCGCGCCCTCGTACACCCGGCCGGTGATCGTGTCCGGGTAGCCCTGGGCGCCCTCATCCGGATGGGTCGAAACGTTTGCGGTGACGGAGGTCCCACCCGGGCCGGGGTGACCCCGCTGCTCACGCACGGGGTCGAGGCCGGTGTTCGGGTGGCGCAACGTATTTCCTGCTCATTGCCGCCAGACTCGACCGTTTTATGATCATTTTTCAAGTATCGGCAACGTGGCGGGCAACTAACGGCTTGATAACGGCACCTTCACGGAAGCGGCCAGTGGGTGTCACAGTGGCAGCACCTCACCATCGGTGTGTGGCACTCCGTACGCCCCACGACCACGATTCTGCCGATCACGGCGGCCCGTGGCTGTGTCGGTTGCGTCGTGTCGCGCCTCGTTGGTGGGGGAGCCCGGCGGATCGGAACATCAGGGGTGTCCCCAACTTCCCTGTGGTCCCGGCGACCCGCGCCCCGGGGTGGTCGGGCGGTGTCACCCCCAAACGTGCGTGAAACCCACGACGGAACCTGGTTAGAAAGAGGAGGCCCCTCGGAATGAGAGTCTCGAAGCGGGCGACGAGCGCCATCGCGCTCAGCGCGGCTGCCGCGCTTGTCGCGAGCGGTTGCTCGAGCGGCGGCGACGGCGATACTGCCGCGAGCGCGGATGGCTCGATCGTTGTTCACGGTGTCCAGCCGGAGAACCCGCTGGTCCCGTCGAACACCACGGAGACCGGTGGCGGCAAGATCGTCGACTGGTTGTGGACCGGCCTGGTCGAGTACCCGAACGACGGTGGGGCCCCGCGTAACGCGCTGGCGGAGTCCATCAACACCACGGACTCCAAGGTCTTCACGATCAAGATCAAGAGCGGTACCAAGTTCCACGACGGTACCGAGGTCAAGTCGAAGAACTTCGTCGACGCCTGGAACTGGGCCGCCTACTCGCCGAACGGCGCGCAGAACGGCAGCTTCTTCGCGGACATCGCGGGCTTCGACCAGACCTACACCTCGGACCCGGATGGCCCGGACGGCCCGAAGAAGGCCCCGACGCCGACGACCGACAAGCTGTCCGGCTTGAAGATCATCGACGAGCAGACCTTCGAGGTCACCCTGGCAGCGCCGACCGCGGTCTTCCCGACCAAGCTCGGCTACAGCGCCTTCATGCCGCTGCCGGACGTGTTCTTCACCCAGAAGCCGGAAGAGTTCGGCCGCAAGCCGGTCGGCAACGGCCCGGTGAGTTTCGTGTCGTGGGACGACAACGCCCTCATCAAGCTGACGCGCTTCGACGACTACAACCTTCGCGACAAGATGAAGGTCAAGGACGTCGACGTCAAGCTGTACCAGGACGACAACGCCGCCTACGCCGACCTGCTGGCCAACAACCTCGACTTCATGGAGACTGTCCCCACTGCGGCGCTCGCCGGTGACAAGTGGAAGACCGACCTCGGTGACCGGGGCCGTAACACGGTGACGCCGTCGACCGCGTTCATCGCGTTCCCGATCTACGACAAGCGCTTCAAGGACGCCAGGCTGCGTCGTGCCGTGTCGCTGGCGGTCAACCGGCAGGAGATCTCTGACAAGATCTTCTTCGGTACCCGCAAGCCGGCCGACAGTTGGGCGAACCCGCTGACCCCGGGCGCCAAGCCGGGCAACTGCACCGCCTGCAAGTTCGACCCGGAGACGGCCAAGACGCTGCTCGCTGAGGCCGGCGGCTTCACCGGTGAGATGGTCTTCTACTACAACTCGGACTCCGCCCACAAGGACTGGATGGACGCCGTCGCGCAGCAGGTCAAGACCAACCTCAACATCAACGCCCGGGCTGAGGGTGTGCCGACGTTCGCGGTGTTCCGCCAGAACGTCAACGCCTACAAGATGAACGGCCCGTACCGTGCTGCCTGGCAGCAGGACTACCCGGACGTGGAGAACTGGGTCAACCCGCTCTTCATCACTGGCGGTTCCTCCAACGACGGCCTCTACAGCAACCCCGAGGTCGACGCACTGGCCAAGCAGGCCAGCGGCGCGCCGAGCCTGGAGGCCTCGCACGAGGCGTTCGCCAAGGCCGTCGAGAAGATCGACCAGGACGTCCCGAGCATCCCGGTCTACTTCTACGGTCAGCAGTCCGGCCACTCGGAGAAGATCAAGAAGCTCGAGCTGAACAACGTCGGCGAGATCGACATCACCTCGGTCGAGCTCTGATCCGAACGGTCTGACCCCGGGTCGGGCTCGCCACATCCGGTGAGCCCGACCCGGGGCCGTTCCGCGAGTGGGTGTTACAACACTCCACTCGCCACGTTGTCACCACCGTGTCGGCCGTCCGACGCGCCCCCTGTCTGGAGGACCACCCCATGGGCCGTTATCTGTTGAGACGGCTGCTCCAACTCGTGCCGGTCTTCATCGGTACGACGTTCCTGATCTACTGGCTCGTCTGGGCCGTCCCGGGCGATCCGTTCGCCGGCAAGTGCGGTGAGCGTCGCTGCCCGGACCAGTACATCGCCTTCATGACCGAGAAGTACCACCTCGACCAGAACGTCTTCGTGCAGTACGGCAACTACATGAAGAACCTGCTCCAGGGCGACTTCGGTCAGACGTTCCAGCAACGCGAGATCAGCGACATCATCGCGACTGCCTACCCGAACACCCTGAAGCTGGCCGTCGTGGCGCTCGCCATCGAGGCGATCATCGGTCTCGGCGCTGGTGTGCTGAGCGGCCTGCGGCGTAACGGCTTCCTGGACAACCTGGTCCTGGTCTCCACCCTCTTCCTGATCGCGCTGCCGGTCTTCGTGGTCGGCTTCGTGCTGCAGTGGCTGCTGGGCGTGCAGTGGGGCATCATCAAGCCGACCGTCTCCTCCGAGATGCGGTGGTCCGAGCTGATCGTGCCGGGCTTCGTGCTCGGTAGCGCGTCAGTGGCGTACATCGCCCGGGTGGCACGAACGAGCATCGCGGAGAACCGTCGCGCGGACTACGTGCGTACCGCGATCGCCAAGGGCCTGCCGATGCGTCGAGTCGTGGGCGTGCACCTGCTGCGCAACTCGCTCATCCCGGTGGTGACCCTGCTCGGCACCGACCTCGGTGCCCTGATGGGTGGCGCCATCGTCACCGAGGGAATCTTCGGCATCAACGGAATCGGCCGCCAGGTGTTCCGGGCGATCATCACCAAGGAAAGCGCCACGGTGGTAGGAATCGTGGTCGTCCTGGTGCTGGTCTATCTCGTGATGAACCTGCTGGTTGACCTGCTCTACGCCGCCCTGGACCCGAGGATCCGTTATGAGTGACCCGAGTACCGCATCTGTCGTCAGCACCCCTGGCGCACACCCGACCGACTCCGCCGCCCCCGCCACCGCGGGCCAGCCGCAGAGCAACGACAAGCCGCGCGGTCTGCTCGGTGACGCCTGGCGGGACCTGCGGCGCAAGCCGCTGTTCTGGATCTCGGCCACGCTGATCCTGATCTTCCTGCTGATGGCGGCCTTCCCGTCGCTGTTCGCCCCGGGCGACGCGGTCAACGGTTCGCTCTCCCGCAGCCTCGACAAGCCGTCCGCCAATGGCTGGTTCGGCTACGACGTGCAGGGTCGCGACGTCTACGCCCGGGTCATCTACGGCGCACGGGCCTCCATCGTGGTCGCCGTGCTCTCCGTGCTGGGCACCCTGCTCATCGGCGGCACCATGGGCATCATCGCCGGCTACCGCGGCGGCTGGGTCGACGCGCTGCTCAGCCGGATCGCCGACGTCTTCTTCGGTCTGCCGTTCGTGCTCGGCGCGATCGTCATCCTGACCACCTTCAACGGGTCGGGCTCCGGCAACAGCAAGGCCCAGATCATGGGCCTGGTGATCGCGTCACTGATCGTGCTGAGCTGGCCGGTCGTGATGCGGCTGATGCGCTCCTCGGTGCTCGCCACCAAGGAGGCCGACTACATCGTGGCGGCCCGCGCGCTGGGTGCCGGCACCGGCCGGATCATCCTCAAGCACCTGCTGCCGAACTGCCTGGCCCCGCTGCTGGTCTACGGCACGATCATGGTCGGCTCGTTCATTGGCGCCGAGGCCACCCTGTCCTTCCTGGGCGTCGGTCTGAAGTCGCCGGTGGTGTCCTGGGGCATCATGATCAGTGATGGGCAGAATTTTGTCCGGGTCGCGCCAGGGCTGGTGTTCTTCCCCGCCGCGTTCCTCGTCACCGCAGTGCTGAGCTTCGTGATGCTCGGTGAGTCGGTCCGCGAGGCCCTCGATCCGAAACTCCGCTAGGGGAGATCCAGTGTCCGACATTCTCGTGTCCGAGCAGTCAGCGCCGGGATCCGGCGGGTCCGGGCGTCCCTCCGGCCGGCTGCTCGAGGTCGACGACCTGCGGGTGGAGTTCCGTACCCGGGACGGCGTCGCAAAGGTCATCAACGGAGTCACGTACCACGTCGACGCGGGGGAGACCCTCGCCGTGCTCGGCGAGTCCGGCTCCGGTAAGAGCGTCACGGCGCAGACCATCATGGGCATCCTCGACACGCCGCCCGGCTTCGTCACCGGTGGGCAGGTCCGCTTCCACGGCAAGGACATGCTCCGCATGTCCGACGAGGAGCGCCGCCGCATTCGCGGCGAGGGCATCGCGATGATCTTCCAGGACGCGCTCTCCGCGCTGAACCCCGTCTTCACCGTCGGGTTCCAGATCGCCGAGCAGTTCCGGGTCCGGCGGGGCATGGGCCGCGCGGAGGCCAAGAAGCGCGCGATCGACATGCTCGACCAGGTCAAGATCCCGAACGCCAAGGGCCGGTTCAACAACTACCCGCACCAGTTCTCCGGCGGTATGCGGCAGCGCGCGATGATCGCGATGTCGCTGGCGCTCGACCCGGAGGTGCTGATCGCGGACGAGCCGACCACCGCCCTCGACGTGACGGTGCAGGCCCAGATCATGGACCTGCTGGCCGAGCTTCAGCGTGAGCGGCAGATGGGCATGATCCTGATCACCCACGACCTCGGCGTGGTCGCCGACGTCGCGGACCGGATCGCGGTCATGTACGCGGGCCGGATCGTCGAGGAAGCGAACGTGTACGACCTGTACGCCAAGCCGGCGCACCCGTACACGTTGGGTCTGATCGACTCGATCCCGCGGATGGACGAGAAGGGGCAGCAGCTCCGGACGATCAAGGGCCTCCCGCCGAACCTGATGAACATCCCGCCGGGCTGCCCGTTCAACCCGCGCTGCCCCATGGCTCAGCCGGTGTGCCGCGAGAAGGTCCCGCCGCTGTTGCAGGTGGGCACCGCCCGGGCCAGCGCCTGCCACTTCGCCGAGGAGCTGGTGAACCGTGTCTGAGAACATCCTCGAGGTCCGTGACCTGGTCAAGCACTACCCCGTGACGCAGGGTGTGGTGTTCAAGAAGACCGTCGGTCAGGTCAAGGCGGTCGACGGGGTCTCGTTCGGGCTGCGTGCCGGCGAGACGCTCGGCGTGGTCGGCGAGTCCGGCTGCGGCAAGTCGACCCTCGCCCGGGTGCTGATGAACCTGGAGAAGCCGACCGAAGGCAGCGTCGTCTACAAGGGTCAGGACATCTCCAAGCTGTCCGGTGGGGCGCTGCGACGCCTGCGCCGGCAGATCCAGCTGGTGATGCAGGATCCGTACACCTCGCTGAACCCGCGAATGACCGTGGGTGACCTGCTCGGTGAGCCGTTCGAGATCCACCCGGAGGTGGCGCCGAAGGGCAGCCGCCGGGCCAAGGTCAGGGAGCTGCTCGACCTGGTGGGGCTCAACCCGGAGCACATCAACCGGTACCCGCACCAGTTCTCCGGCGGTCAGCGTCAGCGCATCGGCATCGCCCGCGCGCTCGCGCTGCGGCCCGAGATCATCGTCTGTGACGAGCCGGTGTCGGCGCTGGACGTCTCGATCCAGGCCCAGGTCATGAACCTGCTGGAGCAGTTGCAGGGCGAGTTCGGGCTCTCGTACGTCTTCATCGCGCACGACCTGTCGGTGGTTCGCCACCTCTCGGACCGGGTCGCGGTGATGTACCTCGGCAAGATCGTGGAGATCGGCACCGAGGACGAGATCTACGAGCGGCCGACCCACCCGTACACCCAGGCTCTGCTCTCTGCGGTGCCGGTGCCGGACCCGACGCAGCGGAACAACAAGGCGATCATCCGGCTCTCGGGTGACGTGCCGTCGCCGATCAGCCCGCCCTCGGGTTGCCGGTTCCGGACCCGCTGCTGGAAGGCGCAGGACGTCTGCGCCGAGCAGCTCCCGCTGCTGGAGATCCGGCAGGGCTCGGACCACCCGAGCGCCTGCCACTTCGCGGAGAAGCGCGAGATCGTCGCCACCCACGAGGCGTGAGTCACCGAAACCGCCTGCCGTCGTCGCCACGATGACGGCAGGCGGTTTTCGTGTGTCAACGACCCGGATCGACCACGTGCCGTACAAATCCACGCAGCGTCAGCGGGCCGGGTGAATCGGCGGTGGGGCCGGTACGGCTCACAGCGGGCCGCGGCCCGCGCGGAGCAGCAGCAGGGCCAGCTGGGTGCCATCGGCGCCGAGCGCGACCCGGAACCGCTCCAGGATCTCGCGTTCCCGGGAGAGCACCAGGCGGGTCCCACCGGACGCCATCCGGGTCGCCCCGACCTCCTGGGACAACGCGGCCCGCTCCTGCCAGAGCGTGATCAACGCATTGTCGATCTCGTCGATCCGTTCCCTGATCTGCACGATCCGCGCGGAGGCGGACGGCTCCTCGGTGCCGGTCTGCTGCTCGGCCGGCTCGGTGTTCCCACCCGTCGGCGGTGTGGCCGCCGCCGTCTCGGCCCCCTGCGCTGCGGGCTGCCCCGGTCGGGTCGGGCTGCCGCTCTGCTCCATCACGTCTGCCATCATCGGGTACCTCTCGCACTGTGGTGCCCGGTGCCCGGAACCTGGGACGGAAAAAGCCCCGGACTCCAGGAGCCCGGGGCTTTAGCAGGTCTGAATCGATCAGGCGCGACCTACGGCAGCCGGACTCCCGGTGCCATAGTAAAAGTAGTAGCGCGCAGTGATCACGCCGTCGAGTATGCCCACGTCGTTGCCGGGTGCGCAAGCATTCCGCATCGTGAAGGGCGGCTTTCTCGGCGGTGGGCGTGCCGGGTGGTGGTGCTCGCCGTCGGGCACGAGCTGCTGAGCGCCAAAGGCGCAGTGTCCGACCGGCGGCATAGACTTGTCGGGCGATGCATCCTCTCTTCGACATCCCCGCGTCCCCGCCTGCGCCGGAGTCCGCGCCGGCCCGCCCGCACCGACCCGGGGCAGCCGCCGCGCGTCTCGATCCGCAGCAGCTGCTCGACGGGCTGAACGGGCCGCAGCGCGACGCGGTCAGCCATGCCGGCTCGCCGCTACTGATCGTGGCCGGCGCCGGGTCCGGCAAGACCAGGGTGCTCACGCACCGGATCGCCTATCTGCTCGCTGCTCGCGACGTGCACCCCGGTGAGATCATCGCGATCACCTTCACCAACAAGGCCGCCGGTGAGATGAAGGAGCGCGTCGCCGCGCTGGTGGGCCCCCGGGCCCGCCTGATGTGGGTGTCGACGTTCCACTCGGCCTGCGTGCGGATCCTGCGCGCCGAGCACGAGCACGCCGGGCTCAAGTCGACGTTCTCGATCTACGACGCGGACGACTCCCGCCGGTTGATGCAGTTGGTGACCCGCGAGCTGGATCTCGACCCGAAGCGCTACCCGGCGCGAGGGCTCGCCGCCCAGGTCTCCAACCTCAAGAACGAGCTGGTCGACCCGGAGCAGTTCGCGGCGCGGGCCACCGGGCCCAACGAGCGGGCGCTGGCCGAGGCCTACACGCTCTACCAGCGTCGGTTGCGTGAGGCACACGCCCTGGACTTCGACGACCTGATCATGACCACGGTGCACCTGCTCCAGTCCCACCCGCACGTCGCGGAGAGCTACCGCCGGCGGTTCCGGCACGTGCTGGTCGACGAATACCAGGACACCAACCACGCCCAGTACGTCCTGATCAAGGAGCTGGTCTCCGGCACCGACGGGCTGGAGCCCGCCGAGCTGTGCGTCGTCGGCGACGCCGACCAGTCGATCTACGCCTTCCGGGGTGCGACGATCCGCAACATCCTGGAGTTCGAACGGGACTTCACCGACGCCCGGACGATCCTGCTGGAGCAGAACTACCGCTCCACCCAGACCATCCTCAACGCGGCCAACGCGGTGATCGACCGCAACACCTCCCGCAAACCCAAGCGGCTGTGGAGCGAGGCCGGCGCCGGCGAGCAGATCGTCGGCTACGTGGCCGACACCGAGCACGCCGAGGCCGACTGGGTGGCCCGGGAGATCGACCGGCTGGTCGACGCCGACGAGACCCGCCCCGGCGACGTCGCGGTCTTCTACCGCACCAACGCCCAGTCCCGCGTCTTCGAGGAGGTGTTCATCCGCGTCGGCCTGCCCTACAAGGTGGTCGGTGGGGTGCGCTTCTACGAGCGCAAGGAGGTCCGCGACGCCCTGGCGTACCTGCGTTCGGTGGTCAACGACGACGACACGGTGAGCCTGCGGCGAGTGCTCAACACCCCGCGACGGGGGATCGGCGACCGCGCCGAGGCGTGTGTCGAGGCGCTCTCCAGCCGTGACCGGATCTCGTTCGGCGCGGCGTTGCGGCGGGCCCGGGAGGCGCCGGGCATCTCAAGCCGGGCGGCCAACGGCATCGCCGACTTCGTGGCGCTGCTCGACGGCGCCCGTGAGCTGGCCGAGACCGGCACCCCGGAGGAGGTGCTGGAGGCGCTGCTGACCCGCTCCGGCTACCTCACCGAGCTGGAGGAGAGCCTGGACCCGCAGGACGCCGGCCGGGTGGACAATCTCCAGGAGCTGGTCAGTGTCGCCCGCGAGTACACCGAGCGGATCGAGGCGCTGGGCGAGGAGGGGGAACGGGCCACCCTGGCCGGTTTCCTGGAGCAGGTGGCGCTGGTCGCCGACGCCGACCAGATTCCCTCCGACGACCCCGACCATCAGGGCGTGGTCACCCTGATGACCCTGCACACCGCCAAAGGGCTGGAATTCCCGGTGGTCTTCCTGACCGGGCTGGAGGACGGCGTCTTCCCGCACCTGCGCTCGCTCGGCGACACCCGCGAGTTGGAGGAGGAACGCCGGCTGGCGTACGTCGGCATCACCCGCGCCCGACAGCGGCTCTACCTCTCCCGGGCGGTGACCCGCTCGGCCTGGGGGCAGCCGTCCTACAACCCGCCGTCGCGCTTCCTGGAGGAGCTGCCGACCGAGTTGGTGCACTGGGAGCGCACCGAAGGGTCGTACACCTCGTGGGCTGGCGGGGGCGGCGGTGTCGGCGGTCGTGCGGACCGCGTGCCCGGCGGCCGTGGCACCTTCACCGGTGGCACGCCGAAGGCGGCCCAGCTGGCCCAGCGGCTCGGCGTGGACGCCAGCCGGCTGACCACGGCCAGCGAGCTGCCGCAGGGGCCGAAGGTGTCGGCGGGCGACCGGGTCAATCACCAGCGGTACGGGTTGGGACGGGTGCTCGCCGTCGAGGGGCACGGCCCGGGTGCCCGCGCGCAGATCGACTTCGGCGACCAGACCATGTGGTTGGTGCTCCGGCACGCGCCGGTCGACAAGCTCTGACCCGTCGCCCCAAGATCGCACTAAATCAAGGAAAGAGTGGTCTCAGCGGTGCCTGAGGCCACTCTTTCCTTGATGTTGTTCCGGATCGCGCAGGGATGTCGCCTCAGCAGCCCAGGTCGACGCCGCGCGCCCGCATGAACGGTGCCGGGTCGATCTGGTTCCACATGCCCTGGTGCACCTCGAAGTGCAGGTGCGGGCCGGTGGCGTCGCCGGTGGCGCCTTCGTAGCCGATGACCTGGCCGGCCTTGACCTTCTGGCCGACCGTGACCGCGATGCGGCTCTGGTGGGCGTAGTGGGTGAGGTAGCCGTTCCCGTGGTCGATGAAGACGGAGTTGCCGTACCCGTCGGATGCGTCGCCGGCCTGCGTCACGGTCCCTGCGGCCGCGGCGCGGATCGGCGTACCCGAGGGCAGCGCCAGGTCGATACCGGCGTGCAGGGTGCCCCAGCGCTGCCCATAGCAGGACGTGACGGCTGCGCCCGGCATCGGGTCGACCCAGGCGGGCGTGGGCTTGGTGGTCTTCTTCGGCTTCGGCTTGACCTTCGCGACGGCCGTCCTGGTGGGGGTCGGGCTGGCGCTGACCGCGGACGGGCTCGGCGTCGGGCTGAGCGAGGGGGTGACCGGCGTGCTCGACTCGCGCACCGAGCGGTCGGCCCGGCTCGCGGCCTCGGCCCGGGACTGGGCGTCGAGGGAGACGGCGGCGGGTGCCGGGCGGTCGGTGCCGCTGGTGGCGACGGCGACACCACCGAGGCCGAGGGCTACCAGGGCGGCGGCCCCGAGCACGATGAGGCGGTTCCGCCGGCCGGTGCGCTGCGGCTGCGTGGTCTGGCTGGTGTCGGGGGTGTTCTCGTTCTGGACGGGGCTGTCTTCCTGCACGGCGGACCTTCACAGTCGAGGGGCACTTGACCTCGAAATACTGGTGTCGGGCCGAGTTGACGCAGGCGCGGGGACCGAACGACCGGACCGCGAGCGGACGGTCGGCTGTCCGGATATGACCAGCTGTGTGCCGCTACTTCCGGAAAAGTGATCATGCTGGCTGGAGTCGTCGGTCACAGTCGCCGCTGTGACCCGGGATACATCGGCCGGGACCGCCCAACGCAAAACCGCCCGGATCGACAGATCCGGGCGGTCAACGATCGTTGCGCACCGTCAGGAGGCGGCTACCTCGTTGTAGATTGCTTCGATTTGCATCTTGATGTCCACTCCGCGCTCCTGGAGGAACGGCACCGGGTCGATCGGCTGCCCCTTGACATGGATCTCCAGGTGCAGGTGGGTGCCGTACGCGTGGCCGGTCTGGCCCACGAGGCCGAGCTGGTCGCCCGCCTTGACCTGCTGGCCTTCCTTGACGCTCACCGCGGAGGAGTGGCCGTAGATGGCCTCGCTGCCGTCGGCGTGCTGGACGATCACCGCGTTGCCGTACCCGCCGAACCAACCAGCCTTGGTGACCAGGCCGTCGTGGATCGCCACATAGGGAGTGCCCTCGCCGGCGACCAGGTCCACGCCGCCGTGCAGCTTGCCCCAGCGCATCCCGTACGGGGAGTTGAAGTCGTAACCCTGCAGCGGCAGCAGCCAGACCTCGGGCTCAGCGTTGTCCTTGCTGCGGCTGTCCCGGGAGGGGCGGTCGGCGTTCTCCGAACGGGCCTGGACGTCCTGACTGGTGACCGACGCCTGCTTGAGCTCGTCGAGGACCGTCGGGCTGACGTCCTTGGCGTCCGGTAGGGCGCTCGCGCCGAGGGCCACGATGCCGGCACCGACGAACGCGGTGGTGACGACAGCGGCGTAGCGGCTGCGGGGTGGGGTGGGTACGCGGCGGCGACCGCGATATCGATCGGGCTCAGACGACAGGCGCTGGCGCACGCACACCCTCCGTTGTCGGGGTTCCGAAGCGGCCGGCGGGCGTCCCCTGAAGCTCCAGTGAACCTCCGCTGACCGCGTCGTCACCCGTCCATGGACCTGATGACAACCGTGGACACGTTAGCCAACCGTCAGGCGAGTCACAAGCTAGAGCGGAAAATTGGCGTGTCGATCTGTCCGTTTGCGTCCATTATTGTCACGCATCGCGACGCCGAACGGTGCCCCCGTCGCTGCCCGTTCGTCGCCGAGCGTGACCGTTCCGGCGGAGTCGTCCGGCTTGACTCCGGACGGCGCCGGGATGGTGTCCCGGCCCTGCCGGCGGCGTGGCTCTCGCGATGCTGGGACGACGCCGGGCCGGATACCTCCGGGTTGCGAGGCGGACACACCGGGTAACGGCCGGTGACGGAGCCCGGATTTCTCGGGCCGGGCCCGGCGGGTTACCGTTCGTTAAGGTGAAGGCGGTCAAGCCGGTGAAAGGTGTGCGCTGATGAGCTCTCGTATTCGGGTCGTCGTCGCCAAGCCCGGCCTGGACGGCCACGACCGGGGCGCGAAGGTCGTCGCGCGTGCCCTGCGGGACGCCGGGATGGAGGTCGTCTACACCGGCCTGCACCAGACCCCCGAGCAGATCGTGGAGACCGCCATCCAGGAGGACGCCGACGCGGTCGGCCTGTCCGTTCTCTCCGGCGCGCACATGACGCTCTTCCGGCGGGTGCTGGAACTGCTCGCCGAGCGGGACGCCCGCGACATCGTCGTGTTCGGTGGCGGCATCATTCCGAACGGCGACATTCCCGAGTTGGAGAAGCTGGGCGTCGCGAAGATCTTCACGCCGGGCGCCACCACTCAGGCGATTGTCGAGTGGGTCCGACAGAACGTGGCCCAGCCGGTTTCCTGAAACACCCGCCGGTCTGCTGCGACGACCGGATCCGGGCACGGGGGAGGGGCCGGACGCACCCCTCACACGTCCGGCCCCTCTATGCACGATGCCCCGCCGCCACCCCTCGACCGACAGGGCATCGGCCGTATCCCGTCTTTGCGCTGTTCAGCGCTCCGACACCTGACTCAACGACGCCCCCACGGCGGGGTTACGCAAGCCTGGCAACATCGCCCGGACGGTGGATGTCACCCGAGTCATGGCCGAAAACCAGCCACATCTGATGTCCGGTTGTGCATTACCGCACACCGTGCACCCGCTCGGTTGCCGGCGGTGCCGACCTCGCTAGGCTGCGGCCAATGGCCTGTTTCAAGTGATGACAGGCGTCAAACTGTTTTCTGAACGCTGGTGGCGGCGCGACGGCGCGCCGCGGAGACGGGACGGGACGCGCAATCGTGGACCTGTACGAGTACCAGGGGCGGGACCTGTTCGAGCGGCACGGCTTGCCCGTGCTGGCCGGCGGCGTCGCCACTACCCCGGAAGAGGCCCGCGCGATCGCCGAACGCCTCGGCGGCCGTGTGGTCGTCAAGGCGCAGGTAAAGGTCGGCGGCCGAGGTAAGGCCGGCGGCGTCAAGCTGGCCGAGGGCCCGGATGAGGCGGTGGCCCGGGCCACGGACATCCTCGGCATGGACATCAAGGGTCACACCGTCCACAAGGTCATGATCACGGTGACCGCGGACGTGGCCGAGGAGTACTACTTCTCGTACCTGCTCGACCGGGCGAACCGCACCTTCCTCTGCATCGCCAGCGTCGCCGGCGGCATGGACATCGAGCAGGTCGCCGCCGAGACCCCGGACAAGGTCGTGAAGGCCCCGATCGACGCCGTGAAGGGCGTGGACGAGGCCAAGGCGCGCGAGATCGTGACCGCTGCCGGCTTCCCGACCGAGGTCGCCGACCAGGTGGTCGAGATCGCCGTTGGCCTGTGGCAGGCGTTCGTCGCCGAGGACGCCACCCTGGTCGAGGTCAACCCGCTCGCCAAGAACGGCGACGGGCGGATGCTGCTGCTCGACGCCAAGATCAGCCTGGACGAGAACGCGGCGTTCCGGCACCCGGACCACGAGGCCCTGGTCGACCAGGCCGCGGTGGACCCGCTGGAGCAGGCCGCCAAGGCCAAGGACCTCAACTACGTCAAGCTCGACGGCGAGGTCGGCATCATCGGCAACGGCGCGGGTCTCGTCATGTCGACCCTCGACGTGGTCGCGTACGCCGGTGAGCGGCACGGCAACGTCAAGCCGGCCAACTTCCTCGACATCGGCGGCGGCGCGAGCGCCGCGGTGATGGCGAACGGTCTGGAGATCGTGCTCTCCGACCCGGCCGTGAAGAGCGTCTTCGTCAACGTCTTCGGCGGCATCACCGCCTGCGACGAGGTCGCCAACGGCATCATCCAGGCGCTGGCCCTGCTGGAGCAGCGCGGCGAGCAGGTGACCAAGCCGCTCGTCGTCCGGCTCGACGGCAACAACGCCGAGGCTGGCCGGGCGATCCTGGACAGCGCGAACAACCCGCTCGTGCAGCGGGTGGACACCATGGACGGTGCGGCCGAGCGGGCCGCCGAGCTGGCAGCTGCGGGGGTCTGATCATGGCTATCTGGCTGACCAAGGACTCGAAGGTCATCGTCCAGGGGATGACCGGTTCCGAAGGTTCCAAGCACACCCGGCGGATGCTTGCCGCCGGCACCAACGTGGTGGGTGGCGTCAACCCGCGCAAGGCGGGCCAGAAGGTCGACTTCGACGGCACCGAGCTGCCGGTCTTCGCGTCCGTCGCGGACGCGATGGCCGAGACCGGGGCCGACGTCACCGTCATCTTCGTGCCGCCGCAGTTCACCAAGGCCGCCGTGGTCGAGGCGATCGACGCCGCGATCGACCTGGCCGTGGTGATCACCGAGGGCGTCCCGGTGCACGACACCGCGTCGTTCTGGGCGTACAACGTGGCGCAGGGCGAGCGGACCCGGATCATCGGGCCGAACTGCCCGGGCATCGCCTCGCCGGGCGCGTCCAACGCCGGCATCATCCCGGCCGACATCACCGGCTCCGGCCGGATCGGCCTGGTCAGCAAGAGCGGCACGCTGACCTACCAGATGATGTACGAGCTGCGCGACATCGGCTTCTCCACCTGCGTCGGCATCGGCGGTGACCCGATCATCGGGACCACCCACATCGACGCGCTCGCGGCGTTCGAGGCCGACCCGGAGACCGACGCCATCGTCATGATCGGTGAGATCGGTGGCGACGCCGAGGAGCGGGCCGCCGAGTTCATCAAGGCCAACGTCACCAAGCCGGTGGTCGGCTACATCGCCGGCTTCACCGCTCCTCCCGGCAAGACCATGGGTCACGCCGGGGCGATCATCTCCGGCTCGGCCGGCACCGCCGAGGCGAAGCAGGCGGCGCTGGAGGCTGTCGGTGTCAAGGTCGGCAAGACGCCGACCGAGACGGCGAAGCTGATGCGGGAGATCATGTCCGGCAGCTGAGCCGGTCAGGCAACACGAAGGGGGTCGACCGGTCACGGTCGACCCCCTTCGGCGTACGCGCGCTCCCGGCCGGTCAGTCGTTGTTCCAGAACGGATAGTTGCCGGTCGCGCGCAGGATCGCCCCGCCGATGATGTTGATCACGCCGAACACGATGGCGAGGTAACCGAGCAGCGGCGACTGCCCGTACCGCCGGGCGTCGCGGATGGACAGGTAGCCGAAGATGATGCCGAGGATGCCGCAGCAGATCAGTCCCAGCACGATGCCCAGCACGCCCCAGAGGGTGGTTCGGTCGCGTCCCTGGGCCGGTGGTGGTGGGGGAGGCGGATATGGCGTCGTCACGGCTTCCTCCGAGCGGTCATGGGCGACGTGCCGGCCCGGACGGCGACTGGCGGACCCGTCCCGGGTGGCGGCGACTCGCGCCCCCTCTGGGCCGAGGCTAGACCGGCCCGGGTGGGCAGGACGCGGGTTCGGTGAACTCGTCGTCCTTAGGAGGGGTTAACGGACTGCCACCGCCCGCGCGACGTGCCAGAGTAGAGCTGATGTCCCCCGTCACCCCTGACCGTCCCAGCCGTCCCGGCGGTGTGAGCGCCAACGACCGGCCGGTCGACCGTGCCGCATCGGCCCGGCGGGTGCCCGCGCCCCGCGCGGGTGGGTCGCCGCGCGGGCGTGCGCCGCTGCCCGTCGCCGCCGGGGTGGCCGCCTGCGGGGCCGCCCTCACCTCGTACCTGCCGGTCGCCGTCGTGCTCGGGTTGGTGCAGCTCGGCGCGGACTCCACCACCCTGACCGGCACCCTGCGCACCGCGCTGGCCGGCTGGCTGCTCGGGCACGGCGTGCCACTGCACACCGAGTCCGGTCCGCTCGGGCTCGCCCCGCTCGCGCTGAGCGTGCTCGCGCTCTGGCGGCTGACCCGCGCCGGCGTGCACGTCAGCCGTGCGATCGGCGCTCGCGACACCCGCTCACCGCGCCGGGCACTGCTCGCCGCGGCTGCGGTCGGCATCGCGTACGCGCTGCTCGGCGTGCTCGCGGCGGTGCTGGTCGGCACCGGCGGGCCGGATGTGTCAGTGATCCGGGCGGGTGTCACGTTCGCGGCGGTCGGCGCCCTTGCCGCGCTGGTCGGCGCGGTCCGGATCACTGCCGTGACCCGGCTGCTCATCGTGTGGCTGCCGGGCCCGGTGCGCGACGGCGTGCGCACCGGCCTGGTGGCCGGGCTGCTGTTGCTCGGCGCGGGCGCGGGCGCAGCCGGCCTGGCGGTGGCCACCGGTGGCGGCGACGCGGCCGACATGATCGGGGCGTACCGGACCGGGGTCGCCGGGCAGGCCGGCATCACCCTGGTCAGCGTCGCGTACGCGCCCAACGCCGCGGTCTGGTCGACCAGTTACCTGCTCGGGCCGGGCTTCGCGGTCGGAACCGACACCGCGGTCCGCACCAGCGAGGTGTCGGTCGGTGCGCTGCCGGCCGTGCCGCTGCTCGCTGGCCTGCCGCGCGGCCCGGTGGACGGCTTCGGCGCTCTGCTGCTCGCGGTGCCGGTGCTGGCCGGGATGGTCGCCGGCTGGCTGCTCGCCCGTCGGGTGGCTCGACTTGCCGGGCCGGAGCGGGCTGCGCAGCGCTGGGCCGAGTTGTTGGCCCCGGCGGCGCTGGCCGGGCCGGTGGCCGGGGTGGTGCTCGGTGCGGCGGCCGCGGTCTCCGGTGGGCCGCTTGGTGCCGGTCGGTTGACGCAGGTCGGGCCGGTGGGTTGGCAGGTCGGGGCGGTGGCGGCCGGTGTCATCGCGGCCGGCGCACTCCTCGGTGCCGCAGCCACCCGGGTGCTGACCCGTCGGTCCTAGACCTAGACGAGCGCGGGGCGCCCCGGGTGAACCCGGAGCGCCCCGTTGAATCCGAGCCCGTCAGGGCTGGGTGGGCAGGTTGACCTGCGCCACGACGCTCAGGATGAGCAGCAGGATGCCCAGCCCGACGCCGACCGCGCCGCAGATCAGACCGGCCTTGGCCTGGCCGGCGTTGTTGGCCTGCCCCTGGGCCACCTTCTGCTTGGCGAGGTAGCCGGTCACGATGGCGGCGATGCCGACCGGGATGCCCAGGTACAGGCAGCAGAGCAGCGGGATCGACGCGATACCGAGGATCATCGACACCAGGCCGAGGGTGTTGTTCTGCCCCTGCGCCTGCGGGTACCCGGCGTTCGGGTAGGTCGGGCCGGCGGTGTACGAGGGCTGCTGCTGGGCGTACGGGTCCTGGTACGGCGACTGCTGGCCGTACGGCTGCCCCGAGGTGGGCTGCTGACCGTACGGGGCCTGCGGTGCGGCGTACGGATCCTGCGACGGCTGGCCGTACGGCTGGCCGGAGGTGGGCTGCTGGCCGTACGGGGCGGCCGGCGGCGGGGGAGCGGTCGGGTCCTGGTTGGGCTGCTGGCCGTACGGGTCCTGACCGGGGTTACCGGGCTGCATTCGAGAAGCTCCTTGCAGTGGGTTCTGTCAGTTGGTGCTCTTTGTTTCCATCCATGATCGCGGTCAGTCCTCCTAAAGCCCAGTAGAGCAGCGGGAGGACATGTCCGCCAAAGCACGTGAACTGCAACATATCGACCGCTTCACGTGCCCGATCAGCGGCGGTGTGTGGGCCGCTGCGATGTTCGGCCCGAGCGAGCGGCAGCGTACCGGGTCGATGCACCTGTGCACGCCGAAGATCGGCGTGCCGCCCAGCCGAAGGGCGCCGCTGACCTGCCGATAGGGTGGCCCGGTGACCGAGCCTGCGTCTGTCGCCCGCATCGTCGTCCTCATCTCCGGCTCCGGGAGCAACCTTCAGTCGCTGCTGGATGCCGCCGCCGACCCCGCGTACGGCGCACAGGTCGTCGCGGTCGGCGCGGACCGCGACGGCATCGCGGGCCTGGACCGGGCCGACGCGGCGGGGGTGCCGACGTTCGTCGAGCGGGTCCGCGACCACGACACCCGGGAAGACTGGGACCGCGCGCTCACCGCGCACGTCGCGAAGCACCAACCCGACCTGGTCATCTCCGCCGGTTTCCTCAAGCTGGTCGGCCCGCACTTCCTCGCCGCCTTCGGCGACCGCTACCTGAACACCCACAACACGCTGCTGCCGGCGTTCCCCGGCATCCACGGCCCGCGTGACGCCCTCGCCTACGGCGTGAAGCTCACCGGAGCCACCCTCTTCTTCGTCGACGCCGGCATGGACACCGGGCCGATCGTCGCGCAGGTCGCGGTGCCGGTGCTGGACGACGACGACGTGGACGCGCTCACCGAGCGCATCAAGGAAGCTGAGCGGCGCCAGCTCGTCGAGCAGGTCGGTCGCCTGGTCCGCGAAGGCTGGACCATCACCGGAAGGAAGGTCACGGTTCCGTGAGTCCCACTCAGGACGGGCGCCGCCCGATCAGGCGGGCGCTGGTCAGCGTCTACGACAAGACCGGGTTGGTCGAGCTGGCTCAGGCCCTGCACGCGGCCGGTGTGGAGATCGTCTCCACCGGCAGCACGGCGGGCACCATCGCCGCCGCCGGGGTGCCGGTGACGCCGGTGGAGACGGTGACCGGGTTCCCCGAGGTGCTCGACGGCCGGGTGAAGACCCTGCACCCGAAGGTGCACGCGGGTCTCCTCGCGGACCTGCGGAAGGACACCCACGTCACGCAGCTCGACGAGCTGGGCGTGGCGGCGTTCGACCTGCTGGTCTCCAACCTCTACCCGTTCCAGGCGACCGTCGCGTCCGGCGCGGGCGTCGAGGAGTGCGTGGAGCAGATCGACATCGGTGGCCCGGCCATGGTGCGGGCCGCCGCCAAGAACCACGCCTCGGTCGCCGTGCTCACCGACCCGGCCGGTTACCCGGCGCTGATCGGCGCGCTCAGCGAGGGTGGCTTCACCCTGGCCCAGCGTCGCGCGCTGGCTGCCCGGGCGTTCGCCGACATCGCCGAGTACGACGTCGCGGTGGCCCAGTGGTGCGCCCAGGAGCTGGCCCCGGCCGACGACTGGTGGCCGCAGTTCGCGGGGCTGACGCTGCGCAAGTCGACAGCGCTGCGCTACGGCGAGAACCCGCACCAGCCGGCCGCGCTCTACACCGACCCGAACGCCCCGGCGGGGCTGGCCCAGGCCGAGCAGTTGCACGGCAAGGAGATGTCGTACAACAACTACGTCGACGCGGACGCCGCCTGGCGGGCCGCCAACGACTTCGCCGACCAGCCGGCGGTGGCCATCATCAAGCACGCCAACCCGTGCGGCATCGCTGTCGGCGCGGACGTGGCCGAGGCGCACCGTAAGGCGCACGCCTGCGACCCGGTGTCGGCATACGGTGGTGTGATCGCTGTCAACCAGCCGGTATCGGTCGAGCTGGCCCGGCAGGTCGCCGACATCTTCACCGAGGTGGTGGTCGCCCCCGGCTTCGACGAGGGCGCGGTCGAGGTGCTGCAGGGCAAGAAGAACATCCGGCTGCTGCGGGCACCGGCCTGGACGCCGGCGCTGGTGGAGTTGCGGTCGGTGACCGGTGGCGTGCTGGCCCAGGTCGCCGACCGGGTGAACGCCCCCGGCGACGACCCGGCGACCTGGCAGTTGGCGACCGGCGAGGCCGCCGACGAGGAGCTGCTGCGGGACCTCGCGTTCGCGTGGCGGGCGGTCCGCGCGGTGAAGAGCAACGCGATCCTGCTCGCCAAGGACGGTGCCACCGTCGGGGTCGGCATGGGGCAGGTCAACCGGGTCGACTCGGCGCAGCTCGCGGTCACCCGCGCCGGTGCCGACCGCGCCCGGGGGTCGGTCGCCGCCTCGGACGCGTTCTTCCCGTTCGCCGACGGCCCGCAGATCCTGATCGACGCCGGGGTCCGCGCCATCGTGCAGCCGGGCGGCTCGATCCGCGACGAAGAGGTCATCGAAGCGGCAAAGAAGGCCAACGTGACGATGTACCTGACCGGAACCCGCCACTTCTTCCACTGACCCACCGCCGGGGCCGCGAAATCCGGTCGATCATGAAGTTATTGCCCTGCGCGTCGGCGTGTCAGGGCAATAACTTCATGATCAACGGCCAGGGCCGGTCCGGGGCCGGCCCCGGCCGGGGTGGGCCGGGGTCAGGCCGGGGTGGGGCGGGGTCAGGCCGGGGTGGGGCGGAGTTCGGCGAAGTGGCAGGCGGACGGGTGGGGGTCCGCTGCCCGGGGGACCGTCTGCGGGTCCTCCACGGCGCAGATGTCCTGGGCCTTCCAGCAGCGGGTCCGGAAGTGGCACCCGCTCGGCGGGTCGGCCGGGCTGGGCACATCGCCGACCAGCCGGATCATGTTGCGCTGGTCGCGGGCCTCCGGGTCCGGCACCGGCACCGCAGAGAGCAGAGCCTGGGTGTACGGGTGGGTGGCCCGCTCGTAGATCTCGTCCTCGGTGCCGATCTCGACGATCCGGCCGAGATACATCACCGCGACGCGGTCGGCGATGTGCCGTACCACGGACAGGTCGTGCGCGATGAAGATGTACGAGAGCCCGAGCTCGCCCTGTAGCTGCTTGAGCAGGTTGATCACCTGGGCCTGGATGGAGACGTCCAGCGCCGACACCGGCTCGTCGCAGACGATCACCTCGGGCTTCAACGCGAGCGCGCGGGCGATGCCGATGCGCTGACGCTGACCGCCGGAGAACTGGTGCGGGTACCGGTTGATGTGCTCCGGGTTGAGCCCGACCAGGTCCAACAGCTCCTGGACCCGCTTCTGCTTGCTGCCCTTCGGCGCCGCGTCCGGGTGGATGTCGAACGGCTCGCCGATGATGTCGCCGACGGTCATCCGCGGGTTCAGCGAGGTGTACGGGTCCTGCATCACCATCTGCATGTTGCGGCGCAACCGGCGCAGCGCGCCTCCGGAAGCCTTGAACAGATCCTTGCCCTCCAGGGTGGCGCGTCCGGAGGTGGGCGTCTCCAGCCGCATCAGCAGCCGGGCGAGGGTGGACTTGCCGCAGCCGGACTCGCCGACCACGCCGAGCGTCTCGCCCCGACGCAGCTCGAAGCTCACCCCGTCGACGGCCTTCACCGCCCCGATCTGACGCTGGAACAGCACGCCCTGAGTGATCGGGAAATGCTTCACCAGGTTGTCGACGGAGAGGATGGTCTCGCCGCGGACCTTGGTGGGGTTAGCGGGCGACGCTGTCATCACGGACCTCCTGCGCGAAGTGGCAAGCGCTGGTCCGGCCGTCGCCAAGGACCAGGTCGTGCGGAAACTCGTCCACGCAGACCTGCTGCGCGTACGGGCACCGGGGGTGGAACGGGCAGCCGGACGGGATGCGCATCAGGTTCGGCGGCAACCCCTTGATCGTCGACAGTTCCTGGCCGCGGACGTCCAGGCGCGGGATCGACTCCAACAACCCCTTGGTGTACGGGTGGGCGGGCGCCTTGTAGAGCGAGCGCACGTCGGCGTGCTCGACGATCCGGCCGGCGTACATGACCGCGATCCGGTCCGCGACACCGGCGACCACACCCAGGTCGTGGGTGATCAGGATCATCGCCATGTTGAGTTCCCGGCGCAGGTCGGCCAGCAGGTCCATGATCTGGGCCTGCACTGTCACGTCGAGTGCGGTGGTGGGCTCGTCGGCGATCAGCACCTTCGGATCCAGGGCCAACGCCATGGCGATCATGACGCGCTGACGCATACCACCGGAGAACTGGTGCGGGTAGTCACCGATCCGCTTGGCGGCACCCGGGATCTTGACCAGATCCATCAGCTCGATGGCCCGACGTCGAGCGTCGGCTCGGGACATTCCGGCGCGCTGGCGCAGCGTCTCACCGATCTGCCAACCCACCGGAAAGACCGGGTTGAGGGCGGAGAGCGCGTCCTGGAAGATCATCGCGATCTCCTTGCCGCGTACCTGCCGGCGCTGCTCCTCGGAGCGGGTGAGCAGGTCCTTACCCTGGTAGAGGATCTGGCCGGAGCGGACGAACGCGGGCGGGCTGTCCAGGATGCCCATGATCGCCTGGGCGGTGACCGACTTGCCCGAGCCGGATTCGCCGAGCACGGCCAGGGTCTCGCCGGCGTCCAGGTGGTACGACACGCCGTTGAGCACCCGGGCGACACCCTCGTTGGTGCGGAACTCGACGTGCAGGTCCCGCAAGTCCAGCAGGTGACCGCCCTCGGGTGTGGCGGAGGCGGGCGTGGGTTGAACCGTCATGACTGTGCCTGCCTTTCGCTCGCGACTGCGGGGCTCGTTTCGCTCACTCCTCGCGCTGGCATGGAGGTTCTCACCGCAGCTTCGGGTCGAAGGCGTCACGAATCGCGTCGCCGAGCATGATGAACGCCAGCACGGTCAGTGCCAGGAAGGCCGACGGGACGATCAACGGGGTGGCGGCCTCCCGCATGTGGATCCGGCCGGTGTCGATGTCCTGGCCCCACGAGATGGTGGGCGCCTTCAGGCCGATGCCCAGGAAGGAGAGGGTCGCCTCGGTCGCGATGAACGAGCCGAGCGCGATGGTCAGCACGACGATCGCCGGGGCCAGCGAGTTCGGCAGGATGTGCCGCCACATGATCCGGCTGTTGCCGGCGCCGAGCATCCGGGCCGCGGCGACGTAGTCCTGCTCCTTGGCGGTGATCACCGAGGAGCGGACCACCCGGGCGGCGGTGGTCCAGCCGAGGAGAGCCAGCACGAAGACGACAGCGCCGACCCGAGCCCACTGGTTGTCACTGGACACCCGCTTGAGCAGCACGATCGCGGCCAGCAGCAGCGGGATGCCGAGCACCACGTCGATCACCCGGGAGAGCACCGCGTCGACCCAGCGGCCGAAGTAACCGGCCAACATGCCGACCACCAGCGCGATGATTCCGGTGCCGAACGCGGCCAGCGCGCCGACCAGCAGCGAAGCCCGGGTGCCGTAGACCGCCCGCGAGTACGTGTCGCAGCCCTGGAAGTCGTACCCGAAGATCGCGCCGCCGGACGGCCCGGCGTGCTGCCGGGAGAGCACGCAGTCGTTCGGGTCGTTCGCGGTGAACACCCCGGGGAGCAGCGCCATCAGGGTGAAGATGACGACCAGCGCCAGCGAGATCCAGAAGATCGGGTTGCGGCGCAGGTCGCGCCAGGCGTCCCCGGCCAGGCTGCGCGGCTTGTTCGCGGCGCCGATCTGGTTGGGTGTGCCCGGTTCGCCCGAGGGGCCACGTCGCGCGGCCTGGTTCTCGGTGGCCGCCACAGTCTCAAAGTCGCTCATGCCTGCTCACTCATAGCGGATCCTCGGGTCGAGTACGGCGTACAGGACGTCCACCACCAGGTTCGAGACCAGGTAGACCACGACGAGCACGCTGACGATGCCCACCACCAGGGGGCCGTCCTCGGTGCGGATGCCGCGGAAGAGGTTGAAGCCCACGCCGGGGATGTTGAAGACGCCCTCGGTGATGATCGCGCCGCTCATCAGGTTGCCCAGTTCCACACCGAGGAAGGTGACCACCGGGATCAGTGAGTTGCGCAGCACGTGGACGATGACGATGCGCCGCTTGACGAGGCCCTTGGACCGGGCGGTCCGGACGTAGTCGGCGCGCAGGTTCTCCGCCACCGAGGCCCGGGTGAGGCGTAGGGCGGTGGCCAGCGACAGCGAGCCGAGCACGATGCCCGGCAGCAGCAGCGCGTAGAACGTCGGGTCGGAGCCGGCGGTGGGCGGGAAGAGCTGCCACTTGACGCCCAGGAAATACTGCGCCAGCGGCGCCAGCACGATGGTCGGGACGCCCAGCACCAGCAGGGTCAGCACCAGCGTCGAGTTGTCGAAGATGCTGGCCCGGCGGATGCCGGCGAGAACCCCGGCGGTGACGCCGAAGATGATCGCCACTGCGAGCGCGATGAGCGCGAGCCGCACGGTGACCGGCCAGGCCTGCTGGAGGATGTCACCGATGCTCCGACCGGTGAGTGACTCGCCCAGGTTGCCCTGGAGCAGGTTCTTCACGTAGTCGAAGTAGCGGTAGAAGAAGCCGCCGACGCCCGTGGCGTCCAGGTGGTACTTCTCGGTCAGGTAGGCCCGTTGGGCTGGCGTGACCGGCCGTTCGCCGGCGAGCGCCTGGATGGGGTCGCCCTGCCCGGCGAATGTCAGCGCGTAGACGATCAGGGTGGTCCCGAAGAACGCCAGGACCATCTGCAGTAGGCGCCGCAGGATGTAGCGGAACATGCTTAGCAGTCTCTCCGGAAATGTGCGAAAGGGTCGCAGGACGGCATCTCTGGTCGTACCCGAAATATCCGAGACGTGCCGTCCGGCCCGGGGGAGCCGGCACCACCGACGCCGGGCGCGCTGCTGCGGCCCGGCCCCGGTGGTGCGGTCCGGGCCACCCGGGCGTCGTCGCCCAGGTGGCCCGCACCATGGTCAGCTCAGCTGGCTGCTTCGATCTTGACGAGGTTGACCCGCTGGAACAGGTCCATCTCCACGTTCTTGACCTTGGACGAGGTGCCGAACACGTTCTCGCCGAAGCGGAGCGGGATCACCGGCATGTCCTTGGCCAGGATGTCCTCCGCCTGCTGGTACTTGGCGATCGCCTCTTCCTGCGTCTTGGCAGCGGAACCCTCCTTGACCAGCCGGTCGAAGTCCGGGTTGCTGTAGCCGTAATAGTTCGACGAGCCGTTCGTGGTGTACAGCGGGCCGAGGTAGTCCTCCATGGTCGGGTAGTCCATGACCCAGGCCATCCGGAACATACCCACCGGCGTCTTCTTCTCGACCTTGGTCAGCAGGTCGGCGAACTTCGGCTCGGCCGAACCGACGGCGTCGACACCCAGATTGGCCTTGAGCTGGTTGACCGTGGCGTCGACCCAGTCCTTGTGACCGCCGTCGCCGTTGTAGGAGATGACGATCTTCGACGGACCACCGGCGGCCTGGTAGAGCTTCTTGGCCTCGGTCGGGTTGAACTCGGCGGCCTTGCCCGCGGTGTTGTCCCGGTAGCCCGGCAGGACCGGCGAGACAAAGGAGCGCGCCGGCGTCTGCGAGCCCTTGAAGACCGACTTGGTGATCTCGTCACGGTCGATCGCCATCGAGATGGCCTTACGCACGTCCGGGTTGCTGTAGTCCTTGTCGAACGTCGGGAACGCCAGGAACTGGAACGACGACATCGGGCTGGTCTTGTACCGGTCGCCCAGGTCGCTCGGCGCGGTGCTCAGGCTCTCGGACGGGATCGTGGGCAGCACATCCAGGTTGTCCGCCAGGACGTCCGCGTAGGCCGCGGTCAGCTGCTGGTAGATCCGGAACTCGATGTTCTTGACCTTGGGCTTCTCGCCCGGGTACGCGTCGTAGCGCTCGACGTCGATCTTGCTGTCGTGCTGCCAGGTGCCCTTCATCTTGAAGGGGCCCTGCCCGATCGGCGCCTGCTCGTAGGAGTCCTTGAGCACGCCCGGGGCCGAGAACGCGGCGTCCGGCATCGGGTAGAACGCGGTGTAGCCGAGCACCGTCTTGAAGTCGATGTACGGGTCGGACAGCGTCACGGTGAAGGTGAGGTCGTCGACCTTCTTCAGACCGGACATCTCCTTGGCCTTCGGCGCCTTGCCCTGCAGGTCGGCGTAACCAGCGATCTTCTCGAAGAAGTAGTTGCTGTCCTGACCGTTGGGGGCGTACGCGCCGTAGTTCCAGGCGTTGATGTAGTTGTCGGACTTGGCCTTCTCACCGTTGTGGAAGGTGAAGCCGTCCTTGAGCTTGATCGTCCAGACCTTGTTGTCGGACGAGGTCACCGACTGCGCTGCGACCTCGTACGGCTTGTTCTGGGCGTCGTAGTCGACGAGCGGGCTGAACAGGCCGGTGAGCACCTGCGCCCCGGACGTCTCGGTGGTGTTGGTGGGAACCAGGTGCTTCGGCTCGGCGATCTGGATGCTGACCGCCGAACTGTTGCTGCCGCCGGATCCACCGTCTCCGCCGCTGCCGCAGGCCGCGAGGCCCAGCGTCACCGCGAGCGGGAGGGCGGTCCAGGCGGCGAGTCTACGAACTCGCATTGAGCCTCCTCATCTCCTCACGCTGCGCAGTCAGGCCCGACGCTGGGTTTACGCTGCGCAACAAGCGGTAACGGTAGGTCGGCGGCGAGCCTTCGACAACGACGCGGTCGCGGATGGGTAACGGTCTGGGGTCGCTTCAGTTGTCGCAGACGAGAAGTGCTGCTACCCCAAACCGGACTTGTCGGCATACCCTGCGAATATCTGGTTGAGTGATGGGCTGATTGAGCCCGGCTGGATGGGCTTGATGCCGCCTGGGTTGGGAGTCGGGTTTCCGCAGTGCCGGCGCGGTCTGTCCGGTCTGCCTGTGATCGAATCCACGAATGGTGACCGAGGGTGACTAGCAACACGTCACACACGGTCACTCTGGCGGCGACCGGCTCAACTCGGCCCGGCCGTTCGGCGAGCGGCGCCCGCCAGTGGCGGCGGACGGCCCTGAGCTGAGGTCATCCGAACCGTGGGGGCCCGCCGTGAGACGATCTGGTCGTGACGGCGACGCTTCTGGACGGCAAGGCAACCGCAGCGGAGATCAAGGACGAGCTGCGCATACGGGTGAAGGCGCTCGCGGAACGCGGCATCATCCCCGGGCTCGGCACGGTCCTGGTCGGGGCGGATCCGGGCAGCCAGGCGTACGTCAACGGCAAGCACCGCGACTGCGCCGAGGTGGGCATCGCCTCGATCCGCCGCGAACTGCCGGCCGACGCCATCCAGCAGCAGGTCGACGACGTGTTGGCCGAGTTGAACGCCGACCCGGCGTGCCACGGCTACATCGTCCAGTTGCCGCTGCCGGCCCACCTCGACACCCAGCGCGTGCTGGAGCTGATCGACCCGGACAAGGACGCCGACGGCCTGCACCCGGTCAACCTGGGTCGGCTGGTGCTCGGCTACGACGGCCCGCTGCCGTGCACCCCGCGCGGCATCGTCGAGCTGCTCCGCCGACACGACGTGGCGCTGCGCGGGGCCACCGTCGCGGTGGTCGGTCGGGGCAACACCGTCGGCCGTCCGCTCGGCCTCCTGCTCACCAGGCGCAGCGAGAACGCCACTGTCACCCTGTGCCACACCGGCACCCTGGACCTCGCCTCGCACACCCGCGCCGCCGACATCGTCATCGTCGCGGCCGGCGTGCCGGGTCTGCTCACCGCCGACATGATCAATCCGGGTGCGGTGGTGGTGGATGTCGGCATCACCCGCGTGATCGGCGCCGACGGCAAGGGCCGCTACACCGGCGACGTGGACCCGGAGGTGGTGGAGACGGCCGGCGCGCTGGTCCCCATGCCCGGCGGCGTGGGCCCGATGACCCGGGCCATGCTGCTCACCAACGTCGTGGAGCGCGCCGAACGCGGCTGAAGCGTGCGCCGGCGACACCGGTGACGTTCGCCCCATCCCGGCGATGGCCGCCGCCCCTGGCCTGATCGGTGCCAGGATGACTGATACGGTCCGGAAAACCGACTGGTATCAGGGAGTGGGACGACCATGGGTAAGAAGGTCACTGTCGTCGGGGCTGGCTTCTACGGCTCCACCACCGCACAGCGCCTGGCCGAGTACGACGTCTTCGACACCGTAGTGATCACCGACATCGTGGAAGGTAAGCCCGCGGGTCTCGCGCTCGACCTCAACCAGTCCCGCGCCATCGAGGGCTTCGAGACCAAGGTCGTCGGCGTGACGACCGGCCCCAACGGTGAGGGCTACGAGGGCATCGAGGGCTCCGACGTCGTCGTGATCACCGCTGGTCTGCCGCGGAAGCCCGGCATGAGCCGGATGGACCTGCTGGAGACCAACGCCAAGATCGTCCGTCAGGTCGCCGAGAACGTCGCCAAGTACGCCCCGAACGCCGTCGTCATCGTGGTCTCCAACCCGCTGGACGAGATGACCGCGCTGGCCCAGCTCGCCACCCAGTTCCCGAAGAACCGGGTGCTCGGCCAGGCCGGCATGCTCGACACCGCCCGGTTCAGCAACTTCGTCGCCGAGGCGCTGAACGTGCCGGTTGCGTCGGTACGCACGCTGACCCTGGGCTCGCACGGCGACACCATGGTCCCGGTGCCGTCGAAGAGCACCGTCAACGGCAAGCCGCTGCGTGACGTGATGCCGGCCGAGCAGATCGAGGAACTGGTCGTCAAGACCCGTAACGGTGGCGCGGAGGTCGTCGCGCTGCTGAAGACCGGCTCGGCGTACTACGCCCCGTCCGCCGCGGCTGCCCGGATGGCGAAGGCTGTGGCCGAGGACTCCGGCGACGTCATGCCGGTCTGCGCCTGGGTCGACGGCGAGTACGGCATCTCCGGTGTCTACCTGGGTGTCGAGGCCCAGATCGGCGCCGAGGGCGTCAAGCGGGTCGTCGAGACCGACCTGGACGCCGACGAGCGCGCCAGCCTCCTGGAGGCCGCCGAGGCCGTCCGCGCCAAGCAGGCCGACATCTCCAGCATGTAGTTCCCCCGAACCACAGCATCAGCGAAGGGCGCGCCGGCAAACCCGGCGCGCCCTTCGCCGTCCATCCCCACCGTCCATCCCCGCCGTCCATCCCCGCCGTCCATCCCCGCCGTTCGCCAGTTGATCAAGAGGTTTGCGTCAGGAACCGCGGCCCTGGTGACGCGAACCTCTTGATCACGAGGATGGGGTGGGTGGCGAGGGAGGGCGTCGGTTGGTGGGTCGGCGGACGGGGTGGGCGCAGCGTCGGTGATGTTGCGCGGATCTTCCATCGAGATCGTGCTCGATCCTGGTTGTAGTGGTCTCCCGGGCTCGCGTTACCCCTCTATCCAGGATCGAGGGGCTTGCTCGACCGCTCCGATGGGTGATCCCTTCGCGGCACCCCTTCGATCATGAAGTTATTGCCCTCCGGATCGGCGTGTCGTGGCAATAACTTCATGATCAACGGGCTGTGAGGCCCGGGGGACTGGGGGGCAGGGGGGCGGGGGACTGGGGGGCGGGGGGTGAAGGGGGTTCCGAGGTGGGGGGTGGCCAGGACGGTGGGTGAGTGGGTTTGCAGGGTGGTTCGGCGGGAGGTGCGGGCCTCGTCCGGGTCTTCCTCGTGGGCGTACGCCAGGTCGGGGTCGACGAGTTGCACCATGTGCACCAGCAGGTCGCCGGTGAGCAGCATCCGATCGTCGGCCGAGGTCAGGAGCACCGACTGGTGACCGGGGGTGTGGCCGGGGGTGGGCAGCAGGCGTACCGCCGGGGTGAGAGCGGTCTCGCCGTCGACCACCCGGAGCTGGCCGGCGGCGCGCAGGGGCGCGATGAGGCCGGCCGGTAGCCCAGGGTTGAGCGACTCCGCCGCGTCGATCTCGGCGCGCTGCACCAGGTAGCTCGCGTTCGGAAAGTACGGCCGCCCGGCCGTGCCGGTGACCGCCCACCCGATGTGGTCGCTGTGCAGGTGGGTCAGGACGACAGTGTCGACGTCGGCCGGGTCGATGCCCGCGGCGGCCAACTCGGCGGGCATCCGGCCGGGGACCGGCGCCCAGCTCGCGGCGGGTGAGTCGGCCGGGCCGATCCCGGCGTCGACGAGTGTGACCGGGCCATCGCCAGCGCGGATCGCGAAGCTGCGGAACGGCAGCCACCACCGGCCGTCGGCGGTCACCGCGCCGGGGTCGCGCCGGTCGGCCTCCGCCCAGTGCGCTGCCGTTGCCTGCGGAAACGCATCCGCGCGAGGCTGGAAGAAGGCACCCTCACCGTCGGTGAGCGCGGTGACCGTGATAGACCCGAGGGTGCGGCTCAGTGGCATCGGGCGATGATCCCAGGGCGTTCCTGTTCCGCGTTGTCCGGTTCCGCCGGCCGGCCGAGGCCGGCTGGGGGCTGCCGGCCCAATTGCAGTACGCTCGTACTGCTTGAGCACGTGTCCCCCGAGAGGAGCGCCGGCCGATGGCGAAGATCAAGGTAAACAACCCGGTCGTAGAACTCGACGGCGACGAGATGACCCGGATCATCTGGAAGCAGATCCGGGAGCAGCTGATCCTGCCCTACCTCGACGTCGACCTGCACTACTACGACCTGTCGATCCAGCACCGCGACGAGACCGACGACCAGGTCACGATCGACGCCGCCAACGCCATCAAGGAGCACGGCGTCGGCGTCAAGTGCGCGACCATCACCCCAGACGAGGCCCGGGTCGAGGAGTTCGGCCTGAAGAAGATGTGGCGGTCGCCCAACGGCACCATCCGCAACATCCTCGGCGGCGTCGTCTTCCGTGAGCCGATCATCATGTCCAACGTGCCGCGGCTGGTCCCCGGCTGGACCAAGCCGATCATCATCGGCCGGCACGCCCACGGTGACCAGTACAAGGCCACCGACTTCGTCGTCCCCGGCCCGGGCACGGTGACCATCACCTACACCCCGGCCGACGGCGGCGCGCCGATGGAGATGGAGGTCGCCAACTTCCCCGGCGGCGGCATCGCCATGGGCATGTACAACTACGACGAGTCGATCCGGGACTTCGCCCGGGCGTCTTTCCGGTACGGGCTGGACCGCAACTACCCGGTCTACCTGTCCACCAAGAACACCATCCTCAAGGCGTACGACGGCCGGTTCAAGGACATCTTCGCCGAGGTGTTCGAGACCGAGTTCAAGGCCGAGTTCGCCGCCGCCGGCATCACCTACGAGCACCGGCTCATCGACGACATGGTCGCCGCCGCGCTCAAGTGGGAGGGCGGCTACGTCTGGGCCTGCAAGAACTACGACGGTGACGTGCAGTCCGACACCGTCGCGCAGGGCTTCGGCTCGCTGGGTCTGATGACCTCCGTCCTGCTCTCCCCGGACGGCCGGACCGTCGAGGCCGAGGCCGCGCACGGCACGGTCACCCGGCACTACCGGCAGTACCAGAAGGGCGAGAAGACCTCGACCAACCCGATCGCGTCGATCTACGCCTGGACCCGGGGCCTGGCCCACCGGGGCAAGCTGGACGGCACCCCGGCGGTCACCGAGTTCGCCAACACCCTGGAGCAGGTCATCGTCGACACCGTCGAGGGCGGCCAGATGACCAAGGACCTCGCGCTGCTCATCTCGCGCGACGCCCCGTGGCTGACCACCGACGAGTTCATGAACGCGCTCGACGAGAACCTGGCCCGCAAGATCGCCGCCTGACCCAGGCGTACCGCGTCATCGGAGCCCGCCGGCACTCTGCCGGCGGGCTTCGGCGTGTCCGGCGCCGCCGCGCCGATCGGCGTCACTGCCCCCGGCGCGCCTCGTTGACCAGGATGGACGAGATGCCAGTCGAGTCCAGGAAGGTTGACTTCGGTCGACCCGCGGCACCCGTGCGCCGATCAGCCAGCCTTCCCGGCTGTGCCGTGCACAGCCAGCCGTCCCTTCCCTGCGGGGGGCCCTGTCCCGGGCCCCCCGCGCCCTGTTTCCCACCGCTCGGGCCCGGCCGAGCTCAGACACCTGCCAGAGCAGGCCTGCTCAGGCGGCACGCAGCAGGTCGGCGGCGCGTTCCGGCGCGATGTCGTTGATGAAGACGCCCATCCCGGACTCGGAGCCGGCCAGGTACTTCAGCTTGTCCGGGGCCCGCCGGATGCTGAACAGCTGCAGGTGCAGATAACCCAGCTCGCGATCGATCCGTACCGGTGCCTGATGCCAGGCCGAGATGTACGGCATCGGCATGTCGAACAGGCCGTCGAAGCGGCGCAGCAGATCCAGGTAGAGCGGCCCGAACGAGTCCCGTTCGCTGTCGCTGAGCGCCGGGATGTCCGGCACCACCCGGTGCGGCGCGACGTGCACCTCGAACGGCCACCGGGCCGCCGCCGGGACGAACGCCGTCCAGTGCTCGTTCTCGGCCACCACCCGGTCACCGGTGGCGCGCTCGGCGGCCAGCACGTCCGCGTACAGGTTGCCCCCGCCGGTCCGCTCGGCGTGCCGGCGTGCCGCGGCCAGCATCGCGCGGGTGCGCGGCGTCACGAAGGGGTACGCGTAGATCTGCCCGTGTGGGTGGTGCAGCGTGACACCGATCTCGACGCCGCGGTTCTCGAAGCAGAAGACCTGCTCCACACCGGGTAGGTCGCCGAGCACCTCGGTGCGGTCGGCGAGCGCGTCCAGCACGGTGCGAACCCGGCTCGGCGGCAGGCTCGCGAAGGAGGCGTTGTGGTCGGAGGTGAAGCAGACCACCTCGCACCGGCCGAGGCCCGGCCGGACGGGTGTGAACGGGGTGATCTCCCCGGGCTCCTCGGCCACCCGACCGCTCAGCGACGGGAACCGGTTCTCGAAGACCACCACGTCGTAGTCGGGTGCGGGGATCTCGGTCAGCCGGTCGCCCACCGACGGGTCGAGGGGGCACTCGTTCGCCGGCGGGAGGAAGGTGCGGGTCTGCCGGTGCACGGCGACCGCCACCCACTCGTCGGTCAGCGGGTCGTAGCGCAGCTGGGACGCGGGGGGAGGCGGCGGCAGGTCCCGGCGGTCCGGCTGGTCGCGGACCGCGTCGTCGCGCTCGTCGAAGTAGATCAGCTCCCGGCCGTCGGCCAGGTCGATCGCGGTGCGCTTCACGGCGCTTTCCCCTCAGTTGTCGGCGTGCGCGTCACGCGGCCCGCCCCTTGTTGCCTTCACCATGATCAGTTCGCCCACCCGTTCGCCGAGTACCCGTCGCGCGGGTGGGGGCAACCGGTCGTCGCTGACCAGTACGTGGGCCGCCGCCAGCTCGACGATCGAGGAGATGCCCACCGTGCCCCACTTGGTGTGGTCGGCGAGCACCACCAGTTGGTCCGCCGCGGCCACGAGCGCCCGATCGGTCTCCGCCTCCATGAGGTTCGGGGTGGTGAAGCCGGCCCGCTCGGTGATGCCGTGGACGCCCAGGAAGAGCAGATCCAGGTGCAGCGACCGGACGGCTCCCACCGCGAGTGGACCGACCAGCGCGTCCGACGGTGTGCGTACGCCGCCGGTGAGCACCACCGTCTGGTCCGGGCGGCCGCCGGCGTGCATGATCTCGGCCACCGGCAGCGAGTTGGTCACCACGGTCAGCTCGGGCACGTCCAGCAGGCGGCGGGCCAGCTCGGCCGTGGTGGTGCCCGCGGAGAGCGCGACCGCCGCGCCCGGCCGGACCAGCTGAGCGGCCCGGTCGGCGATGGCCGCCTTCTCCGACAGTTGGCGGACCGACTTGGCGTGGAAGCCCGGCTCGTCGGTCGAGCTCGGCCCGGTCGTGGTGGCACCGCCGTGCACCTTGGCCAGCAGGCCGCGCTCGTGCAGCGCATCCAGGTCACGCCGGATGGTCATGTCGGACACGCCGAACTCGCCTGCCAACTCGCTGACCCGGACGCCGCCGGTCGAGCGGACCCGCTCCAGGATGGCCGCCTGCCGCTGCTGAGCGAGCATCCGCCGTGCCTCCCCGGGGTCCACGTACTCTCACGTGGTCGAACGTGTTCCAACAAAGATGAACACTAGCGCGTGCGGGTCAGCGGTGGAAGGAACGGGTACAGCGACGCCTCAGGTGGACGCGATCGTCAGCTCCACCCAGCCGGTCTCGGTCAGGTGGTGCAGCACGGCCTGCACCGCGTCCGCCACGCTCACGTCGCTGGTGTCGAGAACCAGATCAGCGTCCGTCGGCTCCTCGTACGGGTCGTCGATGCCGGTCATCCCGGTGAGCAGACCGGCCCGCGCTCGCGCGTACAGGCCCTTGCGGTCCCTCCGCTCGCACACCTCCAACGGGGTGGCCACGTGCACCAGCACGAAACCCGCCCCGGCGGCGAGTGCCATCTCCCGGGCGGTGGCGCGGGCCGCGGCGTACGGGGCGATCGGGCAGCAGATGCTCACCCCACGGTGCCGGGCGATCTCGGCGGCCACCCAGCCGATCCGCCGGACGTTGAGATCCCGGTCGGCCTTGCTGAAGCTCAGCCCGGCGGAGAGCTCCCGGCGCACCACGTCGCCGTCGAGCAGGGTCACCGTGCGGTCGCCGCTCTCCCGCAACGCGTCCGCCAGCCCTCGGGCGACCGTCGACTTGCCGGAACCGGAGAGGCCGGTCAGGAAGACCACCAGCCCTCGCTGCCGACGTGGTGGCCGGGCCCGGGCCAACTCCCGTGCCACGGCGGGCGGTGTGTGCCACTCCGGTAGCGGAAAACCCCGGTCGAGCAGGTCGTCGATCTCTGCCTGGGTCAGCGCGAGCCGGCGGTTGCGCGGTGGGATGTCCTCCCGCCAGCGCCACTGCCCGTCGCGGTTGTCGTAGGCGAGCTCGCGCGGCACCAGCACCCGCAGCCCGGCGCCGGAGAGCATCTCCCCGGTGGAGAGCAGGTGGGTGACCCCGTACGCGGCGGAGACCCGGGCGCGCAGCAACGCGTCGCTGATCTCCTCGTTTCGGTGCGACAGCGGCACCGCGACCAGGGTGGCGGGCGGCATCCGGTCCCGGGCGGCGAAGATCGTACGGACCAACGCCTCCGGCGGGAGCCCGCCGACGCCGCCCTCGCCGACCGGGATCATCACGAGCAGATGCGCGGCCAGAGTGCGGGCGGCATGGGCGATCTGGGCGAGCTGCGGACGATGCAGCGGCCGATCGGCGATCACCCCGAGCACCCGGCCCGGGGGCAGCAGCGCGCGGACCTCCTCCGGGGTACGACGCAGTCGCTGGAACGGGCCGTGCCCACCGTCGCCCAGTCGCCGGACCTGGCCGCCCACCCCCGCCACGCCGTCGCGGATCGGCCAGACGTCGGCCACGTCCAGGGCGGCCGCCGGCGCGCCCTCCCCGTCGGTCAGCACGAGCGCCCGGCGGGCCGGGTCGCGCGGGTCGAAGCTCTGTGCCAGTGCGGCCGGCACCTGGAGCACCACCGCGACCTGCCACGGTGTGCCGTCGGCCAGTCGGGCGCGTCGGCTCACCGAGACCAGGTCGGCGCGGGTCATGAAGCCGGTCAGAGGAGCGTACGCACCGGTCAGCAGCAGCTCCAGATCCGCGAGCTCACCGGGACGTGGCGTGTACGCCGGCGCGTCCCGTAGCACCTCGTCGGGCAGCACCCAGCCGTTGCTCATCCACGCTCCCCACTCGCTGACCGGCACACAGTTTCGCAGCCGACCGCCGATCGGTCGAGGGTGCCACTCTAGGACCCCCGCGGGCGGATCAGCGTCTGATCCGCCGGCCTACCGCCGACCGCAGCCGGTTCCACACCTTCCGCTCGTCGCGGATCCGGGGCCGTGAGCCGTCGGCCCGGCAGATGAGCACCAGCGGCAGTCGCGCGTCCTCGGTCCAGCCCACATTGGTGATCCGGGCCTTGAGCAGCCACCTGCCCTTGGTCCGGCCGCCGTTGAGGGCGGCGAAGTCGATGGTGGCGGTGGCCCGGTGCACCAGGTGGACGGTGTCCGCTCCGGTCGTACCGGTGATCCGCTCGGTCTGGAAGGTGTTCGGCAGGAAGATCTCGATGCCGGTCTCCCGGTGGCGGGCCACCAGGTCCAGGCGGGCCTTGCGCACCTGCGCGGTGGCATCGAGCACCTCGGGGGCGATCTCCTCCATCGGGAGTATCAGCACGTCGCGGTCACCGTCGGCGCGGAAGCCGACCGGCTGGTCCGCGGAGCGCAGCTCGGCGGCGACGGTCACCGTGACGGCGTGGTCGGCCTGCCGAAGTTCGTCGATGGTGCCGTGTGCGGCGATGCCCGCCTCCCAGTGGGCGAGTCTGCGCAGGTCCGCGACGCGACCCCGCTCCGCCAGGTACGCCACGGCTCGGAGCAGAGGCGGCAGCCCGCCGGCGACGCCAGGGGCGAAGCGGTCCTGGATGATCTTCTGGGTCTCCAGCGCAACCTGCTCCAGCCATGCCTCGGGGACGTTCAGCAGCCGCTTGCCGCGCAGCTTGCTGAGCATCTCGTTGCGCAGCCAGCGTCGATGCAGCCGGTCCCGCAGCGGGCCCGGCTCGGTGTTGGCGTCCACGACGTCCAGCGCCTCCCGCACGCTGGCGAAGTAGCTCGACGGGTCCAGCGGGCCTGCGGTGACGTTGCGTGCGTCGCCCCGTTGAACGTGGTGGTAGCAGGTGTAGTCGGACAAAACGGAGGTGCGCCGGGACAGGAAGTAGGCCCGGACGACCAGCGAATGGTCCTCCAGCCGACGCTTGCCGCCCTCCGGGAACCGCAGACCGTGCTCGTTGAGGAACGACCGTCGGAACAGCTTGTGGCAGGTCAGGCTGTCGATCAGGGGGGAGTTGCCCAGGGTGGCGTCGAAGCGGTTCTTCCGAAACAGCTCCCGCGGGACGGGGCGCCCGTACCCGGCCATCTTCCCGATCACGATGTCGGCGTCGTTCACCTTTGCGCAGGCGTGCAGCCGCTCCAGCGCCTCGTGGGCGAACCAGTCGTCGTCGTCGGCGAAGAAGACGTACTCGCCGCGGGCCTGCTCGATACCGAGGTTGCGGGGACGCGACGGCCAGCCGGAGTTCTCGATGTGCAGCACAGTGATGTGTGGGTGCTCAGCGGCCAGCCGATCCAGCCGCTCGGCCGTCTCGTCGGTCGAGCCGTCATCGACGAAGATCGTTTCGAATTCGTCGGCGGGCAGTGACTGGCGTAGCAGCGAGGCGACGAGCTTCTCGATGTGCGGGCCGCAGTTGTACGCCGGCACCACGACGCTCACCTTGGGGACGCTGACCTCGGCCATCAGGATTCCTCCCGCGTCATCGGTCGATCACCCGGCGGGTCGCTGCCTGATGAACGAGAGGTGAATGGTGTCACCCCGGATGGGGCTTTCCGGAAGCGGGGTCCGGCCGAACGCAGGACAGGCGAAAACGCCGCGCGGGCCCCGACGCGCACCTTAGGGGTCCAGCTGACAAAGGATCAGGGGAGCGCCGGGGGCGCGCCGGTGTCCATGCTGGGCATCGACTCCCTACTCTGGGCGAGTGACACTGATCGCGACCCAGTCGCTCACCAAGACGTACGGAGGTCGGGTCACCGCGCTGGCCGACCTCACCGTCGCCGTCGAGCCCGGGATCATCGGCTTGGTGGGCGCGAACGGCGCCGGCAAATCCACCTTGATCAAGATCCTGCTCGGCCTGATCGCACCAACCAGTGGTCAGGTGTCGGTGCTGGGCATCGACCCGACCGCAAACCCGGCGGCTGTCCGCAACCGGGTTGGCTACATGCCGGAGCACGACTGCCTCCCACCGGACCTGTCCGCCGCCGAGCTGGTGACCCACCTCGGCCGGATGAGCGGCCTGCCCCGTACCGCGGCTCGGGAGCGGGCCTCCGAGGCGCTGCGGCACGTGGGGCTCTACGAGGAGCGCTATCGTCCGGTCGGTGGCTACTCGACCGGCATGAAGCAGCGCGTCAAGCTGGCCCAGGCTCTCGTGCACGACCCGGATCTGCTGTTGCTGGACGAGCCGACCAACGGCCTGGACCCGGCCGGCCGCGACGCCATGCTGGCCCTGGTACACCGGATCGGCACCGAGTTCGGCATCTCCGTGCTGGTCTGCTCGCACCTGCTCGGCGAGGTCGAGCGGATCTGCGACACGCTGATCGCCATCGACGGCGGCCGGTTGCTGCGCGCCGACAACATCTCCGCGATGACCACGGCCACCGACGTGCTCGCCGTGGAGGTCAGCGAGGGCACCGAGGAGCTCGCCGCCCGACTCGCCGAGCTGAAACTGCCGGTCGCCCGGGACGGGCGGCTGCTGCTCGTGCCGCTAGCCGACGACGGCACCTACGACCTGATCCTCGGTGCGGTCGCCGAACTGGACCTGCCACTGCACCGACTGGACCAGCGCCGGCACCGGGTGGCCGAACTCTTCGCCACGAGGGAGCTCGCTCATGCCTGAGCCGTCCACCGCCGCCGTGCGCCCCACGCCGTCCGGCGTCATCCACGACATCGGCTACCAGCGCTACGAGGGTCCGAGGCTGGGCCGTCGACAGGTCTTCGGCGCGCTCTACCTGCACGGTCTGCGCACCGCGTTCGGGTTCGGGCGCAGCGCCAAGGCCAAGATCTTCCCGTGGCTGGTGGTCGGCATCGTCACCCTGGTCGCGGTGGTCCTGGCCGCCGTACGCAGCCAGATCGGTGAGCCGGTCGCCACGTACGCCCAGTTCGCCGACGCGATGAGCTGGCTGGTCATCTTCTTCGTCGCGGTCGTCGCTCCGGAGTTGGTCTCCCGGGACCTGCGCAGCGGTGTGCTGCCGCTGTACTTCTCCCGGCCGCTGCCGCGCGCCGACTACGCGTTGGCCAAGTTGCTCGCGCTGGTCACCGCCCTCTGGCTGCTGCTCGGTGGGCCGCAGCTGCTGATGTTCCTGGGTGCCGCGTTCACCACCAAGCAGGGCCTGCGTGGGGTGTGGAACGAGCTGCTCGACCTGCTGCCCGGGCTGCTCTACGCCGGGCTGTGGGCGGTGGTCTTCGCCTCGGTCGGGCTGCTGGTCGCCTCGCTGACCGGCAAGCGCGCCTTCGCCGCCGGTGGGGTGGTGGCGGTCTTCCTGATGACCACCCCGATCGTCGGGGTGCTGAGCATCCTGCCGTCGCGCGCCGCCAACGAACTGGCCGGGCTCGCCTCGCCCTCCACGCTGGTGCAGGGGGTGGGCATCTGGTCGCTGGGTGACCTGCTGGTCGAGGGCGATCCGGGCGAGATGATGATCGGCGGGTTCGGCCCGGTCTACGCCCTGGCCGCGGTGCTGCTGGTCGCCGGCGCGACCGCCCTCCTGCTGGCCCGCTACCGGAAGGTCGCCTCCTGATGAGCACGCTGAGCCTGACCGGGGTGTCCCGGTGGTACGGCAATGTGGTCGCCGTCAACGACATCAGCATGGCCCTGGGGCCGGGTGTGACCGGGCTGCTCGGCCCGAACGGCGCCGGCAAGACCACGCTGCTGCACATGATGGCCGGGTTCCTCGCCCCGTCGCGCGGCACTGTCACCCTCGACGACGAGCCGACCTGGCGCAACCCCGACGTCTACCGGCGGCTGGGGCTGGTCAGCGAACGGGAGGCGGTGCAGGGTTTCCTCACCGCGTACGAGTTCGTGCTGGCCAGCGCGAAACTGCACCGGCTGCCCGATCCCGCGGCCGCGGCCCGACGGGCGATCGACCTGGTGGAGCTGGAATCGGCGCAGGACCGCCGGATCGGCACGTACTCCAAGGGCATGCGCCAACGCGCCCGGGTGGCCGCCGCGTTGGTGCACGACCCGCAGGTGCTGCTGCTCGACGAGCCGTTCAACGGCATGGACCCGCGCCAGCGGCTGCACATGATGCAGCTGCTGCACACCCTGGGCGACGCCGGCCGGACGATCCTGTTCAGCTCGCACATCCTGGAGGAGGTCGAGCAGGTCTCCGGGACGGTGCAGGTGATGGTGGCCGGGCGGTTGGCCGCCTCCGGCGACTTCCGGACCATCCGCCGGTTGATGACCAACCGTCCGCACGTCTTCGCGGTGCGCTCCACCGACGACCGCGCGCTGGCCATCGCGCTGATCGCCGAGGCGTCGGTGAGTGGGGTCGAGCTGGACCCGACCGGCCTGACCGTACGGGCCGGTGACTACGGCGCGTTCACCCGGGCGCTACCCCGGATCGCACTGGACAAGGGCATCCGGGTGCGCCAGCTGGTGCCGTCCGACGAGTCCCTGGAGAGCGTCTTCTCCTACCTCGTGGAGGCCTGACCGGTGCGGGCGAGGAGTGAACGAGCGCAGCGAGTGAGCCCCGCAGTGACGAACGAAGGAAGATGACATGTCGACCGTTACCTGGATCACCGCACGCGGGTTGTTCGGCCGACGTCGGTTCCTGCTGCTGTTACCGCTGCCGTTGGTGCTGCTCGGGCTGGCCGTGCTCTGCCGGTCGCTGGGGGTGGATCCGCGCCACTGGGGGCCGCCGGTGCTGGTAGGTCTCGGGCTTGCCGTGGTGCTGCCGGTAGTTGCGCTGATCATCGGCACGGGCGTGCTGGGCGCCGAGATCGACGACGGCACGGTGGTGCACATCCTGACCAAGCCGCTGCCGCGCTGGCAGATCGTGCTGCCGAAGCTCGCGGTGGCCACCGGGGTCACCGCGGTCACCGCGGCGGTGCCGCTCTACGTGGCGGGGGTGCTCGCCAATTCGGTACGCCTCGGTCTGGCGCTGGCGGCCGCGGCGGCGCTCGGCGCGCTGGCGTACTCGGCGTTCTTCCTCGCGCTCAGCCTGGTCACCAGGCGGCCGGTGCTACTCGGCCTGGTCTACGTGCTGATCTGGGAGGGTCTGCTGGGCAACTTCGTCAGTGGCACCAAAGTGCTCTCCATCCAGCAGTACGTGATCGCTCTCGCCGACCGGATCGCCCCCACCGGGCTGCTGGAGACGAGCGTGTCGGTGTCGGTGGCGTCGGTGATGACCGCGCTGTTCAGCGTCGGCTTCACCGTGCTCGCCATCGACCGCCTGCGCTCGTTCAGCGTGGCCGGCGAGACGAGCTGACAGCGGTGCGAGCCGCTGTTCCGGCCAGCCCCCGCGCGACGGTAGGGCTGGCCGGATGGACCGGTCGGGCCACCTCGGGCGAGGCTGACCAGCGTGAGCGTCGAAGCGGAGCGGACGTCGTTGGCTGAGCCGTACTCCCGGAGCAGCCGGCCGTGGCTGACCAGTCTGGCCGTCGCCGGGCTGGCCTGTGCCACGGTCGCCACGGCTGCTCAGGGCAGCGGCCAGTTCCACTGGTGGGCGGTGTTCATCCTGATCCCGGCCGCGTTGATCGCGGCCAGCGGCGGGCCGTTGCTGGCCCGTGGGGGTGGCCGGGCCTTCGCCGGGTACATGCTCGCCTGCGTCGGCACGATCGTCTTCGCGGTCGGCGCGCTGCTGATGTTCGGCGTGATGGGGCGGGGCTGGCCGCTGCTGGTGGTGCTGCCCTGCCTGGCGGTCGCCGGCACCTACGGCTGGCGGGCGGCCCACCCGCTGGCCCGGGGCCTGCACCGGGCGGTGGCCCTGCTCGCGCTGACCGGAGCGCTGCTCGGCCTGACCCTGCAACTGATCCGGGTGGATCTGATCCACCTCAAGACCGGTTGGTGGGGGGCGTTCCTGATGCTGGCCGGGGCCATCGTGCTGGGCAACGCGGGGGAGCTGACCCGGCACC
This sequence comes from Micromonospora sp. CPCC 205558, assembly GCF_036902955.1. NCBI lineage: Bacteria > Bacillati > Actinomycetota > Actinomycetes > Micromonosporales > Micromonosporaceae > Micromonospora > Micromonospora sp. CPCC 205558. The sequence continues at coordinate 167,061 of NZ_JBAKHR010000011.1, read as the reverse complement.
GGATGCCGTACCGCCTCCAGGCGATCACCCTGCTGGTGGGGCCCGCCGTGGTCGCGTTCCTGCTCGGGCTGCGCTTCCTGCGCGGCTGGTGACCCGCCGGTCCGCCGCCGCCCGTACGGACGGCGGCGGACACGGGTCAGAAGGCGCAGGCGATGACCAGCTCCGGGGCGCGGTCCGGGAGCAGGTCGAGTTTGCCGATCCGGCCGGCGGCCCGGAGGTCGTCGGCGACCAGCGTGAGCTGCTCCAGCAGCGCCGCCGGCCCGAGCGCCTCGGCCAACGGCACCTCCGCCTTCATCGACAGCTTCCGTTCCGACTTGGCCCGTCGCACCTGGCTCAACGCGTCACCGGCGAGCCGCAGCAGCGCCGGCTCGCCCGACCCCTCGATCGTCCGGGCCACCTCGTAGGTGGTGGGCCAGGGTGCCCGGTGCACGGAACCGTACCGCCACCACGACCAGATCTCCTCGGTCACGTACGGCAGCACCGGGGCGAACAACCGCAGCTGCACCGAGAGTGCCGCGGCCAACGCTGCGCGGGCCGAGTCGGCCGCCGCCCCGGTGCCGTAGGCGCGCTCCTTGACCAGCTCGATGTAGTCGTCGCAGAACCGCCAGAAGAACGTCTCGGTCACCTGCAACGCCGCCGTGTGGTCGTACGAGTCGAAGGCGGTGCTCGCGGCGCTGACCACGGTGGCCAGCTCGGCGAGCATGGCCCGGTCCAGTGGGGTGGTGGCCGGCAGCTCCAGGTCGCGGCGTGGCGTCAGACGCGCCGAGCTGGAGTTGCCGTACGGGTCGCGCAGGGCGTCCGCCGCGCCCAGCCCGAGCGCGAACTTGGACGCGTTGAGCAGTTTGGTGGCCAGTCGCCGGCCGACCTTGATCTGCGCCGGGTCGAAGGCCAGGTCCATGCCGGGCTTGCCGCTGGCCGCCCAGTAGCGCACCGCATCTGAGCCGTGCTGCTCCAACAGGGCCAGCGGGGTCACCACGTTCCCCTTGGACTTCGCCATCTTCTTGTGGTCGGGGTCGAGGATCCAGCCCGAGAGCACGGTGTCCCGCCAGGGCAGCACCCCGTGTTCGAAGTGTGAACGGACCACGCTGTCGAAGAGCCAGGTCCGGATGATCTCCTGCCCCTGCGGGCGGAGGTCCATCGGGAAGACCCGGGCGAAGAGGTCCGGGTCGGTCTCCCAGCCGCCGACGATCTGCGGGGTCAACGACGACGTGGCCCAGGTGTCCAGCACGTCCGGGTCGCCGATGAACCCGCCCGGCTGGCCGCGCTGCGCCTCGTCGTAACCGGGCGCCGGATCGCTGGATGGGTCGATCGGCAGCGCGGACTCGTCCGGCGTGAGAGGGTGGGACCAGTCCGGCTCGCCAGTGTTGTCGAGCCGGTACCACACCGGCACCGGCACCCCGAAGAAGCGTTGGCGGCTGACCAGCCAGTCTCCGTTCAGGCCGCCCACCCAGTTGTCGTAGCGGTGTTTCATGTGCGCCGGCACCCAGTGCAGCTGCTCGCCCCGGGCCAACAGCGTCGCGCGCAGCGCCTCGTCCCGGCCGCCGTTGCGCAGATACCACTGTCGGGTCGAGACGATCTCCAGTGGCCGGTCGCCGCGTTCGTAGAACTTCACCGGGTGGGTGATCGGGCGCGGCTCGCCGATCAGGTCACCGGCGTCGGCCAGCATCCCGACGATCTCCCGGCGGGCCCCGTTGACCGTCTGCCCGGCCAGCGGCGCGTACGGCTGCGCCGGCACCCCGTCCGGCGGCTCGGGGAGCAGTCGACCGTCCCGGCCGATCACCACCCGCGTAGCCAGCCCCAGCTCACGCCACCAGGTCACGTCGGTCAGGTCACCGAACGTGCAGACCATCGCGATGCCGGTGCCCTTGCCCGGATCGGCGAGTGGATGGGCGTACACCGGCACCTCGACGTCGAACAGTGGGCTGCGCACCGTGCCGCCCACCAGGTCGGCGTACCGCTCGTCGTCGGGGTGGCAGACCAGCGCCACACAGGCCGGTAACAGCTCGGGCCGGGTGGTGTCGATGAGCACCTCGACCCCGTTGGCCGAGGCGAACCGCAGTCGGTGATAGGCCCCGGGGCGTTCCCGGTCCTCCAACTCCGCCTGGGCGACCGCGGTGGCGAAGCCGACGTCCCAGAGCGTCGGCGCCTCCGACTGGTACGCCTCGCCGCGGCGCAGGTTGCGGACGAACGCCCGTTGGCTGGTGGTCCGCGCGATCCGGCCGATCGTCGTGTACGTCAGCGACCAGTCGACCGAGAGCCCGAGCCGCCGCCAGAGAGCCTCGAAGGCCTGCTCGTCGGTGACCGTCAGCCGTTCGCACAGCTCGATGAAGTTGCGCCGGGAGATCGCGGTGGGGTCGCGGCGGGCCGCGTCGTCGACCGGAGCCGCCGGTGGTCTCCACAGCGGGTCGTACGGCAGCGCCGGGTCGGGTCGCACCCCGTACACGTTTTGCGCCCGACGTTCGGTGGGCAGGCCGTTGTCGTCCCAGCCCATCGGGTAGAAGACGGCCTTGCCGCGCATCCGCTGGTAGCGCGCGGCGGTGTCGGTGTGGGTGTACGAGAACACGTGCCCCATGTGCAATTCGCCCGATACGGTCGGCGGCGGGGTGTCGATCGCGTACACGTCCTTACGCTCCTTCGAGCGGTCGAACGCGTACGTGCCGTCCTCCTGCCAGCGGCGTGCCCAGCTCTCCTCGAGCCCGTCCAGGGTCGGACGCTCGGGAACGCCGGCGCGGGCTGTCCTCGCCGTATCGGTCATCTTGCGATCGTAGGCACCCGTCGGGTGCGGGGCGACGTAGTTGCGGCCGAACACACCGGCCAGCGGCGACCGGCGGTTGTCGGGGCGGTCCCGCTAGATCAGCGAGTCACGCCACTGGCGGTGCAGGGCGGCGTACCGGCCGTCGGCCTCGGCCAGCACGGCGGGTGGGCCGTCCTCGACGACCTTCCCGCCGTCGAGGACCAGCACCCGGTCGGCGGTCTCCACCGTGGAGAGTCGGTGGGCGATCACCAGTGCGGTCCGGTCCCGCAGGATGGTGCCGAGTGCCCGTTGCACCAGACGTTCCGTCGGCACGTCCAGCGACGACGTCGCCTCGTCCAGGATGAGCACGGTCGGGTCGGCCAGGAACGCGCGGGCGAACGCGACCAGCTGCCGCTGCCCGGCGGAGAGCCGGCCGCCTCGTCGGTGCACCTGAGTGGCGTACCCGTCGGGGAGCGCGGCGATGAAGTCGTGCGCGCCGATCGCCTGCGCGGCGGCCTGGACGGCGTCGTCGTCGGCCTCCGGGCGACCGAATCGGATGTTCTCCGCGACGGTCCCGCTGAACAGGTGGTTCTCCTGCGTCACCAGCACCACCGCGCGGCGCAGGTCGGCGTCGCGTACGTCGCGTAGGTCGACCCCGTCCAACTGGACCGTGCCGGTGTCGGGGTCGTGGAACCGGGCGACCAGCTTGGCGATCGTCGACTTGCCCGCCCCGGTTGGTCCGATCAGCGCCACGGTCTGCCCGGCCGGCACCGTCAACTCCAGCCGGCAGAGAATCGGGGTGTCGGCCCGGTAGCCGAAGCTGACCGCCCGGAAGGTCAGCTCGCCACGCTCGGGCCCGGTCGGCAGTCGTACGGGCCGGGCCGGTTCGGCGACGGCCGGTCGTTCGTCGAGCACTCCGGCCAGCTTCTCCAGTGCGGCGGTGGCCGACTGCAACGAGTTGTAGAACTGGCTCAGCTCCTGCATCGGCTCGAAGAAGCGGCGCAGGTAGAGCAGGAACGCGGCGAGCACGCCGATCTCGGTCTGCCCACCGAGCACCCGCCAACCGCCGTAGCAGAGCACCACCGCCACGGTGACGTTGCCGATCAGCTTGATCGCTGGCGAGTACGTGGCGATCAGCCGGAACGCGTGCAGGCTGGTTCGCCGGTAGTCGTCGCCGAGCGCCACGAAGATCCGCTGGTTGCGGGGTTCCCGGCGGAACGCCTGCACCGCCCGGATGCCCCGCATCGACTCGACGAAGTGCACGATGACCAGCGCGACCGCGTCCCGGGTCCGCCGGTACGCGCTGGCTGACGACCGGGCGAACCAGCGGGACAGCGAGAACAGGAACGGAAAGGCGAGCAGCGTCACGGCCGCCAGCGGCAGGTCCAGCCAGAGCAGGATGGCGGCCACCGACAGGATCGAGAGCCCGGCCAGCACCAGGCTGTCGATCCCACCGTCGACCAGCTCGGCGATCGAGTCGAGGTCGCTGGTGAGCCGGGAGACCATCCGGCCGGACGTGTACCGCTCGTGGAAGCCCACCGACAGCCGCAGGAAGTGCCCGAAGACCCGCTTCCGCAGGTCGAGCAGGACGGCCTGGCCGATGCGGGCGGACAGGGTGAGGAAGCCGCGGCGGGCCGCGTACTCGGTCACCGAGGCCACCGCGAACGCGCCCGCGACGGTGATCAGCGGGCCGGCGTCGCCGGCGCGCAACGGCGGGATGGCCCGATCGATGCCGATCATGACCAGGTACGGACCGGCCATCGCGGCGGCGTTCTGGGCCAGCAGCAGGGCGACCGCCGCGGCGAGTCGCCTCCGATGCCCGCGCAGCAGGTCGCCCAGCAGGCTGCGGCTGAGCCGGCGAAGCCGGGCCACCGCCTCGGGGCTGGTGTCCTCGGCTCGACTGCGGTCGGCCTCCGGGTCGGTGGCGGTTCCGCGCCACCTGGTGAGCTCGGGCTCCTCCTCGGGAGGTGGGTCGGCCTGCTTCGGCACGCTCACGAACGCACCAGCCCCCGTCCGTCCGAAGGGGACGGGCTGGGCCCGCCCGCCCCGGCCGGCGGGGGATGCGCGGCGGGCGGCTCGGCGGCGAGCAGCGCCCGGTACGCCGGGACGGTGGCCAGCAGGTCGGAATGTCTACCGGTCGCGGTGATCCGCCCGTCCTCCAGCAGGGCGACCCGGTCGGCCAGCGCGATCGTCGACGGCCGGTGCACCACCAGCAGTGCGGTGCTGTCGCGCAGAACCCGGCGGAGTGCCGCCTCGACCAGGGCCTCGGTGTGCACGTCGAGGGCGGAGAGCGGGTCGTCCAGCACCAGCACCGCCGGTCGGCCGAGCACGGCCCGCGCCAACGCGAGCCGCTGCCGTTGCCCGCCGGAGAGGGACAACCCCTGCTCGCCCACCCGGGTGGCCAACCCCCAGGGCAGGTCGTACGCGAAGTCGGCCTGGGCCAGCGCGAGGGCCGCGCGGACCTCGTCGTCGTCGGCGTCCGGGCGGCCCAGGGTGAGGTTCTCGCGCACTGACATGGAGAAGAGCGTGGGCTCCTCGAACGCCACCCCGATCAGCCGGCGCAGCGAGGCCAGCCGCAGCTCGCGCAGGTCGTGGCCGTCCAGGGTGATCCGGCCGCCGGTCACCTCGTGTAGCCGGGGCACCAGGGAGAGCAGTGTGCTCTTGCCGCAGCCGGTGGCGCCGACGAGGGCCAGCGTCTCGCCCGGCTCGATGCTCAGGTCGATCCCACGCAGCACCGCTGTGGTGGCACCCGGGTAGCTGAACGCGACCCGCTCGAAGCGCAGCCGGCCGTGCACCGCGTCGCGGGGCAGATCGACAGCGCGGGGAGAATCCATGATCTCCGGTGGGGTGTCCAGCACCTCCTGGATCCGGTCGGCGGCGGTGGCCGCTTCCTGACCGTTGGCGATGATCCAACCCAGCGACTGCACCGGCCAGATGAGCATCAGTTGCAGGCTGACGAACGCGACCAGCTCGCCGATGGTGAGCGCGCCCTGCGCGGCGGCAGCCGCCCCCGCCGCCAGCACCACGCCCAGTGTCACGTTGGGCACCAGGTCGAGCAGCGCCGAGGTGTTGGCCAGCAGCCGTCCCTTGTCGACGCCGGTGTCGTGCAGCCGTCGGGCCGCACCGGCGAAGCGGGCGGCCAGCTCCGGCCCCCGCCCGTACGCCTTCATGGTGCGCAGACCCTGTGCGGTCTCCTCGACCAGCGTCGCCACGTCGCCCTGTTGGTCCTGCATCCGGCGGGACGCGGCGTGGTAGTGCCGCCCGAACCGGCGACTGATCAGCAGCAGCGGCACCGCGCTGGCCGCGACCAGCACCCCGAGCGCCGGATGCAGATTGATCAGCAGCACCACCACGACCACGTACGTGGTCAGGTTGAGCACCAGGAAGAACACGCCGAAGGAGAGGAACCGGCGGATCACCGACAGGTCGCTGGTGATCCGGGAGAGCAACTGGCCGGACTGCCAACGGTCGTGGAAGCTGGTCGGCAGCCGTTGCAGGTGGGCGTAGACGTCGGCCCGCAGCGCCGCCTCCATGCCCACCGCAGAGGACGACTGCACCCACCGGCGGATGAAGATGAGCACCGCCTCGACGATGCCGAGCAGCAGCGCCAGGCCGCCGAGTTGGAGCAGGCCGGCCGGTTCGTGTCGGGCCACCGGCCCGTCCACGACCCGCTGCACGATCAGCGGTACGGCGATCCCGGCCGCGGTGCCGGCGAGCCCCGCGACGAGCAGCCAGGCGAACTCGGCGGCGTACGGGCGCAGGTAGGGGCGTAGCCGCCAGAGGTTGTGCGCGGGGCGGGTTCCCGCGGCGGCCGGGTCGCCGTCGCTCTCCACAGGCACTACCCGACGGTAGCGTCAATGCGTGTCGATGCTTCTGTCAGCTTGTTGTCATGCGGCGCTCATGACCGAGAAGCCACTCCTTCACGTCCAGCCCCCAGCGGTAGCCGCCGAGGGTGCCGTCGGTGCGAAGGACCCGGTGACACGGCACGAAGAGGGCTGCCGCGTTCCGGGCACAGGCGGCTGCGGCGGCCCGCACCGCCGGTGGTCGACCGGCCAGCGCGGCGTACCCGGTGTAGGTGACCGGCGTGCCCGGCGGCACCTCGCGCAGCACCTGCCAGGCGTGCGCCATGAACTCTCCGCCGGTGCGTTGACGGACCGGCACCGCGTCGATGGCGGCGAGGTCACCGTCGAGGTAGGAGTGGACGGCCGTGCTGACCGGGCCGAGGTCGGCCCGCTCCCGCAGTGGTGCCCGCAGGGTCGGGTGGACCAGGGGTAGCAGCGCCGCCGGGTCCGGGGTGAAGCCTGCTGCCCGTACGTCACCGTCGGGGCCGGCGAGGATGCTCAGTGGGCCGGCCGGTGTGCTCACCACGGTGCTGTCGATGTTCATGCCGCTCTCCAGAGTCTGATCGTGGCGTAGGACCGCCAGGGACGCCAACGCTCGGCGTACCGGTCGAGGGTTGGCGGGGTGTCGGGCAGGCCGAGCGCGGCGGCGCCGCGCCGGACCGCCAGGTCGGAGCTGAGCAGGATGTCCGGGTCGCCGAAGGCGCGCATGGCCAGGTAGTTGGCGGTCCACGGGCCGATGCCGGGCAGCGCGAGCAGCCGCCGAACGGCCTCCCCCCGTTCCACCCCAGCCGCAAGGTCGACAGACCCGTCGACAACGGCCCGAGCCAACCCCCGCAGGGCCTCCCGCCGCCCGACGGGCATCCCAAACGCCGAATCCGGCAGACCCAACAGCTCCTCCGCCCCCAGGAACCCCCGCAACCCACCCCGTTGATCATGAAGTTGTTGCCCCGACACGCCGTCGTCAGTGGCAATAACTTCATGATCAACGCGAGCGTGGGCGGGGGCCGAGGCCGGGGTGGGGGCCGGGGTGGGGGTGGGGGTGGTCAGGAGGCGGGTCAGGGTTGTTCTTGCTGAGGTGATCGAGACCTGTTGGTTGATGATGGCGCGGACGGCTTGCTCGAAGCCGTCGACCGCGCGGGGGACGCGGATGCCGGGTTCGGCGGTGACCGCCGGGGCCAGCGCCGGGTCGGCGGCCAGCGTGGCGTCGATGGCCACCGGGTCCGCGTCCAGGTCGAGCAGCCGGCGACAGCGGGCCACCGCGGGTGCCAGGTCGCGCAGGTCGGCGAGCCGCAACGTCGCCGCCACGTGCCCGTCCGCCGGGGTCAGCGCCACCTGACCGGTGCCGTGCGGCAACCGCAGACCCCGGTGGTACGTCCCGTCGCGGACCTCTTCCACGCCGGGCAACGCCCGCACCGCGAGGAAGTCCAGCAGCGCCCGGGCGTGCAGCGGCGGGCGGTACGCCAGCCGGAGCGCGATCGTCCCCGCCCCGACCGCCGCCCGCTGGCGCCCACGGGCCGCGCGCAGGTCGGACGGCGCGCTCGCGTACACCTCGCGGAGCGTGTCGTTGAACTGCCGCACGCTGCCGAAGCCCGCAGCGAACGCGACCTCGGCCATCCCGAGGTCGGTCGTCTCGATCAGGATCCGGGCGGTCTGTGCCCGCTGCGCCCGGGCCAGCGCGAGCGGCCCGGCGCCCATCTCGGCGCTGAGCATCCGGTGCAGGTGCCGTTCGGTGTAGCCCAGCCGGGAGGCCAGCCCCGGTACGCCGTCCCTGTCGATCACCCCGTCCGCGATCAGCCGCATTGCCCGGCCGACCACGTCGGCGCGGATGTCCCACTGCGGGGAGCCGGGCGCGGCGTCCGGCCGGCAGCGGCGGCAGGCGCGCAGACCGGCGCCCTGCGCCGCAGCTGCCGAGGGGAAGAACCGGACGTTCTGCCGCTTGGGCGTGATCGCCGGGCAGGACGGCCGGCAGTAGATGCCGGTGGACGTCACACCGGTGTAGAACCAGCCGTCGAACCGCTGGTCACGGCTGTCCACGGCCCGGTAACACCGCTCGAAGTCCATCTCCATGTCACCGATGATGCCCCGCTCGGCCGGTCGTCGGCTGGCGGGAATCGGACCTGGGTGTGCCGGGGCGAAGAGGCCCGGTCAGCGGGGGCGTCGACGGCGCCGGTGCGGCTGACCAGACCCGGTGGGCTGACCGGACCGGCTGGGCTGGGTGGCACGGCTGGGCTGGGCGGCGCGGCTGGGCTGGGTGGCACGGCTGGGCTGGGCGGTCAGCAGGGCCGGTCGGAACACGCCGTCCGGGTCGTACCGCTTCCACAGCCGCCGGACCCGGGCCCCGGTCTCGCCCGGGTAGATCCGGGCGAACGCGGCCGGGTCCGGCCGGCTCTCGAAGTTGACGTACGCGCCGTCGGCGCGCGCTCCGGCGGCCCGCCAGGCGGCGTTCAACGCGGCGTCGGCCTGCGGCGGAAACACCGAGGCCACGATCAGCGTGTCCTGGTGACGATGCGGGTAGGCGGTCGCGTCGGGAGCGACGTCGTTGACCGCCCCACCCAACGAGCGGAGCTGGATCACCGCCCGCCCCGGCCCGGTCACCGCTCGCGTCACGGCCCGCGCCCCGGCGTCGTCCAACGCGCTGAACAGTCCGTTCGTGGTCGTGCCCCGCTGCTGCCCGACGTTGGGATTGAGGTGCGCGGTCGGCACCAGCGACGGATAAGGCAGCAGGTCGGTGCGGTGTTCGAGCACCTTGCCGATGGCGAGCAGCGGTTCCACAGCCGGTCGGGCCCGGCGCAGGCTCTCGGCCGCGACCACGGCGGTGATGGACATGAGGACCGATCGACCCTCCGCGAACACCACTGCGGCGGCGGACAACTCCCGTGGCGCCTGGGTGAGATAGCTCGTCCACTCCCGGACGGTGCGGCCGTCCGGATGCGCCTCGACGACCAACTGCGCGACACCCACGTTGCGCTGCTCGGCCGCCTCGATCTCGAAGGCCACCACGATCCCCGCGCCGGCCCCGGCCCCTCGGACCAGCCAGAACAGCTCCGGCTCGTGTTCGGCATCCGCACGTACCAGCGTCCCGTCCGCCAGCACCACCTCGACGGCGCGGACCCGGTCGATGGTGAGGCCGTGGGCGCGGACCAGCCAGCCGACACCACCGCCGGTGGCCAGGCCGCCGACGCCGACGCCCCCGTAGTCACCCGAGCTGATCACCAGGCCGTACGGGGCCAACGCCTTCGCGACGTTCGCCCAGCGCGCACCGGCCTCGACCCGGACCAGCCCGGCCCGCTCGTCGATCACCTGAACCCGGTTGAGCATGGACAGGTCGATGACCATCCCACCGTTGTTGGACGAGGCCCCGGAGAGGCCGTGCCCGCCGCTGCGGACCGCGATGGGCAGCCGCTGCTCCCGCGCGTAGCGGAGCGCGTCGACCACCTGGGCGGTGGTCTTGGGCAGCAGGACGGCGGCCGGCGACGCCGACCTGGTGTACGTCGAGCGGAGTTGGGCGTACCGGCGGTCGCCGGGTGTGACGATCTGCCCCCGGAGGGAGTCGGGCACCCGGGCCATGGCGGTGCTCATCGTTGCCCCCGCAGCTCGCACCTCGGGTGTCCGGGATTGGTCATGGCCCAAGGATGAGCGGGCGTGCCGGCCTCGACAAATCTGGTGTACCGGTGCCCGCTGGTCGCTGCGGCGCGCGACGCTCGCCGGTGCGGGGGAGTGGCGCGCGAAGGTGACCGGGATCTCCGACCGGTTCCCCGCCTGCGGCTCGGGCAGGCCAGTGGCGTGCCGGCACACCACCGTGGCCGGCGGTGACAGTGGGACGGCCGGTCCGGCCGGCGCGAGGAAACCGCCGACCGGACCGGTCCTGCTCAGCGCAACGGGGTCGGCGAGGCCGTCGGCCGGTCCGGCACACCGGGCGGGCCCAGCGGACTCAGCGGGCTTGGTGAGACGGTCGGTCCGCCCGGTGCCCCCGGCTGGCCTGGCACCCCCGGCGGAGCCAACGGGCTCGGCGAGACCGTCGGCCGGTCCGGTACGCCGGGCGGGCCGAGCGGAGGGACCTGGTTCGCCTGCCCACCACCGGGGCTGGGCTCGACCGTGGGCACAGCGGTGGACGGGGACGGGCTGGGTACGGGCGGGCTGGGCACGGCTGCCGGGCCGGCCGGGCTGGGCACGGCCGGCGGCAATTCGTCCGAGCCGGTCGCGGCCAGGGCGAGCGGAGTGGCGATCAGGATCGCCGCCAGGGTGCTCACCGCCCCCACCGTCACCGTGGCGCGGCGTCGGTTGCGCACCCGCCGTTCCGCTCGGCTCAACTGGTCATGCACGATCGGTGCCTCCTCGGCCAGGTCGGTGAGGGTGGAGCGGATGAGGTGTTCGAAAGGGTCGGTCATCGCCGTACCTCCAGCATGTCGACGTCCGGCAGCAGGTCGCGCAGTCGCCGCACGGCTCGATGCGTACGGCTGCGCACGGTGCCCACCGAGCAGCCGAGCAACTCGGCCACCCGGGCTTCCGGCAGGTCCTCGTAGTAGCGCAGGACCACCACCGCCCGCTGCGTCGGTGGCAGATGACGCAGCGCGGCACGCATCGCCAACCGCACGTCGGAGCCGCCGCTGGGGTCGTCGCCGACCGGTTCGTCCGCCGGGTTGAGCGGGGTCTCCCGCCACCGTCGGAGCCGCCGCCACCAGCTGATCTGCTCGCGGTACATCACCACCCGCAGATAACCCTCCGGATCGGCGTGTCGAATGCTTCCCCACTTCGGGATGGTCCGCGCCAACGCCGACTGGAGCAGGTCCTCGGCGGCGTTGCGGTCCCCGGTCAGCAGGTACGCGACCCGCATCAGCGCCGGAGTCCGGCTGCCGACGAACTCGGCCAGCCGCGCGCGCTCGTCCTCGTCCACCCACCACCCCCGTTTCGTTGTCACAGATACAGACGTCCCAGGTCATCGTCGCTATCCACGATCGGTGGGGTTTTTCGGCCCGAAAGTGTCGGGCGTGCCAGGTAGCGTCCGGCCACCAACTGAAGAAGGGGTGCGGCGAATGACGAGCGTGGCGGGTTGGGCGGCGGCGTCGACACCGGGTGCGTTCCCGCCGCTGCCCCGCGCGGTGGCGCAGTCCTTCTACCGCCGGATGCGGGCCGTCGCGCCGGCCGCCGTCGGCGCCATCGAACGGGACCGGACGGGCGATCCCGAGCGGAGCTTCCCCGACACCGCCTGCGGTCGGTTGGCCGGCTCGCTCGACGACGCGGGCCTACGGGCGCTGGGGATGTGGACGCACCACTGGTGCATGCGTTTCTACGACGACGACACGACTGTTGGCCGGCGGTTGATCCGCGAGGTCGCCGCGCGGCCAGGGCTGGGTTGGACGGCCGACGAGGTGCGCTGGATGCTGCGTGAGTCGGCCTCGGCGGGTCCGGCTGCCGCCGACCGGTTCACCCTGCCCCGCGCCGCCGCAGCGCAGCTCTCCCCAGCCGACCGCCGAACGCTGGCCCACTGGCCCGAGTTCGAGGTGCCCCGCCAACGGCGCCCCGACCAGTCTGGTTGATCATGGTGTTGGCGGGAACTGTGGAGGTCGCACACCCGCCAACCCCATGATCGACACGGGTGGAGTCGGGCCCCCGCACCGGGATGGACCGGGTGGGAGGCTGGCCGCGCGGCAGGATGGACGCCGCACCGCCCGCAACGGAAGGACGCCCGATGCCCGCCAGTGAGCCGACAATCATCGCCACCAGCATGGGCTTCTTCCGGGGCGACCGTGGGCCCTACGACCTGCGTCCCGGCCCGGTCTTCGAGCTGGCGGCCGAGCTGGCCGAGGCCGGTTCGCAGCCGCGGGTCTGCTACCTCGGGCAGGCCGTCGGTGACCAGCCCACCTCGCTGACCGCCGTCTACAGCGCGTTCGCCGACACCCGGTTCCGGCTGTCACACCTCGCCCTGTTTCCGATGCCGAACGTCGAGGATGTGCGCGCCCACCTGCTCGCCCAGGACGTGATCTGGGTCGGCGGCGGCAGTGTGGCCAACCTGGTCGCGGTGTGGCGGGTGCACGGGCTCGACGAGATCCTGCACGAGTGCTGGCAGGCCGGCGTGGTGCTGGCCGGCGTCTCCGCCGGCTCGATCTGCTGGCACGTCGGCGGTGCCACCGACAGCTTCGGCCTGCGGCTGCGCGGCTTCACCGACGGGCTGGGCTGGCTGCCGTACGGCAACGGGGTGCACTACGACAGCGAGGGCCAGCGCAGGCCGCTCATGCACGAACTGGTCGGCGACGGCACGCTCCCCACCAGTCACTGCACGGACGACGGCGTTGGCCTGGTCTACCGGGGCACCCGGCTCGTCGAGGCGATCGCGGACCGGGAGGGCGTCTCGGCGTACGAGGTCAGCCGGGGCGCGGACGGCAGCGTCCGGGAGGCGGTCATCGCCCCCCGTCTGCTCGGCTGAGCGTCACCCCTCCTCGACGGCCGGTCGGCGGCTGAGCACCGCGTCGAACACCTGGGCCAGCTCGGCGGCGTCCTCCCCGGCGTGGTGCGTGTGCGGCACGTCGTGCAGGCCCAACTCGTGCTTGATCTTGCCCTTGCGGGTCTGGACCCACTCGCTGCCGGTCAACCCCATCCAGTAGCTACGGAGATCGACGCCGGAGCCGGTCGCACCGAACGGGCTGTGCCCGACGAAGCGGACGAAGTACCAGTGCACGAACATGCCGTCCCAGACGGCCGGGGCGGCGAGGAAGACCGGACGGCCGATCCGGCGCAGCCCGTTGACCCAGGCCGCCGCGGCGGACATCGCCTCCTGCGCGGTGGGCGCCTCCCGCAGCAGACGCTCCCGGTCCAGGCCGGAGACGGCCAGCGCCGCCGGGACGAACTCGTCGGAGATGGGACGCAGCTCGGTGTAGAAGGTCAGATCCGGGCGGCCGGCCACGGCCATGCCCAGCGAGATCATGCTGTACGGCCCCGGGATCGGCCCGTCCGCCTCCACATCGACGGCGATGTACAGCTCAGGCAAGGTCGGGCTCATCTGACCTCCAGCGGCGGAGCATCGAACCGGCAGGGTAGCAACGCCACCCCGGGCCTGGCAGGCCCGACGATCGACCATCTGCCCACCGCCGAATCGGAGCCGCCTCGACCGGCCCGACCGGGACCGGCGTAGGCTGGCCCGTCGTGAGTCTCACCATCGGCATCGTCGGCCTGCCCAACGTCGGCAAGAGCACGCTTTTCAACGCGTTGACCAAGAACGACGTGCTGGCGGCGAACTACCCGTTCGCCACCATCGAGCCCAACGTCGGCGTGGTCGGGCTGCCCGACGAGCGGCTGGGCAAGCTGGCCGAGATCTTCTCGTCGCAGAAGGTGCTGCCGGCGCCGGTGTCGTTCGTCGACATCGCCGGCCTGGTCCGAGGCGCGTCGAAGGGGCAGGGCCGGGGCAACGCCTTCCTGGCCAACATCCGGGACGCCTCGGCGATCTGCCAGGTCGTCCGGGCCTTCTCCGACCCGAACGTGGTGCACGTCGACGGCAAGGTCTCTCCGGCCGACGACATCGAGACGATCAACACCGAGCTGATCCTCGCCGACCTGCAGACCCTGGACAAGGCGCTGCCCCGGTTGGAGAAGGAGGCCAAGCTCCGCAAGGACCGCCTGGCCGCAGTCGCCGCCGCGAAGGCCGCCATCGAGGTGCTCGACGGCGGCACCACCCTCTACTCCGGGGCCGCCGCAGCCAAGATCGAGCTGGAGCACCTGCGCGAGCTGCACCTGCTCACCACCAAGCCCTTCCTGTACGTCTTCAACGTCGACGAGGCCGAGCTGGCCAACGAGACGTTCCTCGACGAGCTGCGCGCCCTGGTCGCCCCCGCCGAGGCCATCTTCATGGACGCCAAGATCGAGTCTGAGCTGGTGGACCTGCCCGAGGAGGAGGCCCGCGAGCTGCTGGAGTCGATCGGGCAGAACGAGCCCGGCCTCAACCAGCTCGTCCGGGTCGGCTTCCGCACCCTCGGTCTCCAGACGTACCTCACGGCCGGCCCGAAGGAAGCGCGTGCCTGGACCGTCCCGATCGGCGCCACCGCGCCGGAGGCCGCGGGCGTCATCCACAGCGACTTCCAGCGCGGCTTCATCAAGGCCGAGGTGGTCTCCTTCCACGACCTGGTCGAGCACGGTTCGATGGCGGCGGCCAAGGCTGCGGGCAAGGTCCGCATCGAGGGCAAGGAGTACGTCATGCAGGACGGCGACGTGGTGGAGTTCCGCTTCAACGTCTGAATCCGGCCCGTTCCCGCAGGTCAGACGGTTGGATCGTCGCCCTGGGGCACGTCGGGGGCACAACCCCATGCGTCGTCGACGGCGCGGCGGGTGCGCTCCTCCGAGTCCGGCATCAGGTGACCGTAGGTTGACAGGACGAGCGTCGCGTTCTCGTGCCCCAGCCGTTCCGCCACGGTGATGACCGACTCGCCCTGCATCAGCAGGACCGAGGCGTAGTGGTGGCGTAGGTCGTGGCTCGTGATGCCGTCCGGCAGGCCCGCCTTCCGCACCGCCGCGCCAAAGATGAGCGAGCCGTAGTAGTCGTGCCGGTAGGGGCCGGCGAAACGGGTCGTGAACAGGGTGCCGTCGTCAGCCGGCGGGAACTGCGCCATGTGCGCCCGCAGCGCGTCGGCGACGACCTGGGGCAGCGGCACGGTCCGGCGCGAGCGCGGTGTCTTGGGGGCCGTCCGCACCTTGGACTGTGGCGCGAACTGCCACTCAATCCGCACCAGGCGCGCGGCGAAGTCGACATCCTGCACGCGCAGCGCGAGCAGCTCGCCGAGGCGCAGGCCCAACCCGGCCTGGGTGAGCACCATGGCGCGGTTGCGGGCGGGGATCGCGTCGGCGAGCGCGCGGACCTGCTCGACGGTGAGCGGCGCGACCCGTTCCCGGTGGGCTGACGGCAGGCTGACCCGGACCACGGGCGAGCGGCCGACAAGCCGATCCAGCACTGCCGCCGCGTAGACCGAGCGGAGCAGCCCGACGAGGTTGCGCAGCGTCGACGGGGCCAGCACCTTGCCACGATCGGCCGCCCACGCCTGCACCTCGGAGGGCACGACGGCCGCCAGGCGGCGGGTGCCGAGTGGAGTCGCCGCAATATGTGTCTCGATCAGGCTCGCCACACGCCGGGCGGTGGTGGGACGGTGAGACCGGCCGGCAGCCCAGCGCCGGGCGTACTCGACGACGGTCGTCTTGTCGGACGGGTCGACGTACTGGCCGCGCACAAGGTCGGCTTCAATTTGGGTGAGAAAGCGGTCAGCGTCGGACTTGCGCGTGAAGGAGCGCTTGCGCTGGCGGCGGGCGTCGTCGCGCCACCGAGCCAGGTAGGTGACCTTGCCGTCGCGTATCCGCTTCTCAACGCTACCCATGTCAGGCCGCCTGACCCGACAGCCAGGACCGCACCTCGGCAGGGTCGTAGCGCAGATGCCGGCCGACCTTGAAAGCACGCGGACCGGTTCGGCGATAGCGCCACTGATACAGCGTGCCGACCGGAACGCGAAGGAACGCGGAAACGTCCTCGATCGACCACAGATCATCCATGCCGGTTACTGCTCGACTTGTCAACGTCAGTCCTCCTCATCAGTGCGCTCTAGGCAGCCGGCGACAGACCGGCGGGGGTGGTGCTGAGTTCGTGGGCGAGTTCTTCGCGGCCGGTGGTTCGTCGCTCGCGGGCGAGGGCGGCGGCGGTGTTGGCGAGGAGGGCGTCTCCGGTGGTGTGCCAGCCGACGCCGGCGAAGGTGAGGGTGCCGACGATGAGCGTTGTGTCGTCCTGGTCGAGGTGGTCGACGGCGCGGAGGGTGCCGGTCTGCTCGTCGGCCTGGTGCTCGTGCTCCTG
This sequence comes from Micromonospora sp. CPCC 205558, assembly GCF_036902955.1. Classification (NCBI taxonomy): domain Bacteria; kingdom Bacillati; phylum Actinomycetota; class Actinomycetes; order Micromonosporales; family Micromonosporaceae; genus Micromonospora; species Micromonospora sp. CPCC 205558. The sequence goes on along the minus strand of NZ_JBAKHR010000011.1, from coordinate 150,665 downwards.
GCGTCGGAAGGTGACGCGGGTGTCGCGCAGGCATTGGAAGGTCACCGAGTAGCGGCGGCCTTTGGTGAGGAAATGGCCGCCGTAGCCGAGCATGTGCGCCCAACGGCGCAGCCGGGCGTAAGGGTTGGCCGTCGCTGGTTTCGTCGGTTCGCTGTCAAGGTCGGCTTGACGGTGGGCGACGCAGACGGGGCAGGCGGCGTAGTGGGTGTGGGTGCCGCAGTCGGGGCACTCCCAGCGGTCGACAAAGCCGGGCCGTGGCCGGGGGTCGCGGGGCCGCTCCGTCAGGGGGACGGGTGTGCTGGTGGGTCGGCCGATGCGCCAGCAGGCGTCGATGAGGCGGGCGGTGTGGTCGCCGTCGGGGTCGGCGTAGTCCCCGATCGAATCGGCGGTGAGGCGGGTGGAGGTGTGCCCGGTGGCCTCGGTGCTCTTGGTGGCGTACTTGGCAAGGTAACCGGCGACCATGCCGTCGGTGACTTCGCCGGTGCCGTCGGTGGCGATCGGTTCTAGGTCGAACTGCTCGCCCCAGGTGATCGGCCAGCCCTCGGGCCGGTCCGGGTGGGTTGGGGTGTGGAAGGCGACGTGTCGGGCGGCGTGCCGGAGCGCGTCGACCAGCTCGTCAACGCCGAACCCGGCGGGTGGGGTTACGACGGCGTCGGGGTCCTGGCCGTCGACGCCGTCGAGGCGGGCGATGGCGTGGAAGTGCACCGCTCCGCGTGCTTGAAGTTCGGCGACCTTCCCGGGTGAGAGTCGGACCGGTGGGATTTTTCGGATGTTGCCGGATGCGGTGAGGACGTCGACGCGGGGAATGCCTCGGCGGCGGGCGAGTTTGGCGAGCCATCGTTCCGCGGCTTGCTTGGTGCGGTGCCATAGTTCGCCGGAGAAGATGTTCCAGACGACCTGGTGGTCGTGGTCGTAGCAGTCGAGGCACAACGGCTGCCCGAGCACCGTGTCTGTGGCTTCGTGTCGTGCCCAGCAGACGGCGGGCCGCCCGTGCTCGCATAGGCCGGCGTCGCGGCGGGCGTGGCAGGGTTCGGCGCGGCAGTCGCAGCGGCGGCGGTTGCGGCAGGTGTGGCGCTTGACCACGCGTGCGTGCACGGTCCCGAACGATGGGGCGGTGAAGGTGGCGAACACCGCTGGGTGCGAGGCGACCGTGTCGGGGATGCCTTTGCCGCCGATGAGGCCGGCGCGCAGGAGTTGGAAGGCGTCGCGTTGGTAGGTCTGCGCACACGAGGGGCAGACCCTCGACCGGCGGTTGCCGCAGGCGGTGTAGATCGCGGCGTCGGGCATGGCGTCGGTGTGCCGCTGGTCCAGGACACGGCCCGTCGACTGTTCGACGGTGAGGAGTTGGCCGGCGAGGCGGATGGGGCGGGTGCAGCCGGCGGCGGCGCGGACGTGTTCCAGCCATCCGAAGTAGTCCGGTTGGGTGGCGCGGGTGAAGGCGGAACCAGTGGCGGTGTAGTCGTGGACGGGGATGGTGTCGGCGTTCGAGCCCACACCCCGGGCCGAGGTGGTCCGGGGTGTGAGGTCCAGCGTCGAGGCCATCAGCCGCGTACCTCGGTGAGGGTGCGGGTGGTGATGGTGTGTTCGGTGACGATGACCCGGCAGGCGCCGCACTGGCGCTTGACCGGTTCGTGCCTGCGGCACGGAATGGTGGCGGTGGTGTCGCCGCAGCGGATGGTGACCGGTGCCCGGCAGGGACCGCCGGGGATGACGTCGATGAGGGTTCGGCGGATGTCGAACGGGTGGGCGTCGGGGTAGGCGGGGCAGGTGTGGGTGACCTGCTCGATGTCGACCAAGACGATGGTCATCGGACACCACCGCCGATGGTGGTGAGGAGTTGCCCGGCGATGACCGGGGTGATGTCGAGGCGGTCGGCCAGCTCGGCGGGGGTGATGGGTTGGCCGGTGGCTTGTTCGTGCTGCACGGCCGCGAAGCGGGCGGTGGGCAGCAGGTGGGCGGGGACGTCGACCGGCTCCGAGGCCGGTGCGGTGACGGGTTCCGGCTCGACGGTCGGGGTCGGCTCGGGGGCCGGGGTGATGGCGGCCGGTGGTGCCGGTTCGGTGGTGACCTGCTCGGCCACCTGAACGCGGATTGGCTCCATCGGCTCAGAAGCCGGTGCCACGGGTTGCGGGGTGGGTGCGGGGGCGAGGACGAGTTTGACCAGAGCCATAAAGGCCAGGGCGGGAACCGCCGACAGGAGCCACCCGGACGGTCCGGGCTTGGCAACCGCCAACTGTGCGGCGAGGGAGAGGCCGGCGGCGGCGATGAGCAGGACCATCGGATACCCGATCGGAGCGCCAACCCGGCGGCGTCGCCGGATGGTCAGCAGGGCGGCGATGGGGACGAGTTCGGAGATGACGGCGTTGGCCCAGCCAAACCAGCCGGGCGTCTGAGCCGGGCTGTTGGCCATGGTCCAGTCGTGGACGTGGGTGAACGAGGCGGCCCCGGCGGAGCCGCCGACGACGATGAGGATGAGGACCAGGACCAGGCCCTCCAAGCGGGTGCCGGCGCTGGCCGGAGTGGGGGTGGTCATTGGTGGCCTCCGTGGCAGTCGAGGCAGCAGCCGTAACGGCGGGGGATGTAGTAGGGCTTCACTAGCCCGCAGTGCCGGCAGGTCCGGCGGGCGAGCAGGGCTTTAGCGATGGCCTCCCGCTGCGCGGGCGTGGCGGTGCGCTTGGGTGCGGCGAGATCGGTGCGGTAGAGGTAGGCGACCCTGCGGTTGGAGCGATGCCGCCAGTAGATCTGCGCGACCGGGTCATGCCCTCCGGGGCGAAGGCCGGCGGCGCGGAGCTGCCGCAGGGTGGCCAGGCCGGTGGGGGCGCAGTGGTAGGGGAAGGTGGGGAACCCGTAGCGGGTGCCGAGCGGGTCGTAGAACTCGACCCGAATGCCGGTGCGCTCGGCCAGGTTGTCCAGGTCGACGTTGCGCAGGTCGGTCATGGCTTGTCACCGCCCCAGCGCTGCTGTGCGGCTTGGCGGGAGATGCCGAGGCGTGAGCCGATCTCGGCCCAGGAGTAGCCGAACGCCCGCAGGCCGATCACGGCCTCTCCGATGGCGTCGTCGATGACGGTGGAGAGGGCGATGAGGTCGCGGAGTGCTTCGACGTCTCCGGTGGCGACGCGTCGGCCGTGGGCGCGGATGATGCGCCGAGCGAACGAGGCGAAGGCGTCGTTCTCGACGACGTCCCGACGCCGCTGGCGGGGAAGGTTGGCCGTCAAGGACGCCTTGACGGTGCTCATGCGTTCTCACCTCCGGTGGTGCGGAGGCAGTCCCATTCGGTGGCAGCCGCTTGGAGGGCGGTGATGACCTGCTCGGCGGTGCGGGCCGGGTCGTCGTTCCACGAGTACGGGGAGGTGTGCTCGTCGAGCAGGTAGCCGTCCTCATCGACGAAGAAGACCGGGGCGGTGGTGTCGAGGTAGTCGACGAACACGCCGAGGGCGGTCAGGTAGTCGGCAAGGGCGTCGGGGTCAAGTTGGGAGAAGTGCTCGACGGTGTGTCCGGCGCAGGCGATGCCGATGGCCCCGGCGGCGCAGGCCGGCGGGGTGAGCGTGTCGGCGTTCTTGGCGTAGTAGGTGCCCTGGTGCCAACCGTGCCGGCGCAGGTAGAGGGCAGCCATCCGCAGCAGGTCAGCAGGTGTGACCGGTGCTGCGGTGGGTGGGTTTTGGGTAGCCTTCATGGCAACCACGTCCTTTCGAGGTTGTTGGTGGAGGTCGGCAGGACCAGCGGTTGCTGGCAGGCGTTGACTGGTCCTGTCGGCCGGTTATCGGGCGCGTAGCCGCAGGTAGCGGCGGTGCCGGTTGTCGTCACCCGGCATCTGGGTGGGTGCGGACAGGTAGACGAGTCGCCCAGTGCGGGCGACGGCTTGGACCATGACGGCGATGTCCTCGGGACTGCCGGTGATCCACAGTTCGGTGAACTGGGCGGCCCGCTGGTTGTTCGCGCGGGCGTAGGCCCGTTCGCGGGTGGTCATGCCACGGCCTCCCACTCGCTGGCGGTGGGGATGGTGAGTCCGCCGGGTCGGCGGATCCAGGCGGCGTAGTCGGCGATGCCGGAGATCTGGGCGTCGGTCAGGTAGGCGACTTTGATGCGGCGGGGGATGCCGCCTTCGGCGATGAGGTAGGCCGCGCCCTGGTTGCTGGGTGAGATGTCGGTGGCGGAGTAGCCCTGCTCGGCCCAGCCGTGACCCAGCACGATGTTCGAGCTGTTGGGGGTGGTGCAGCGGAACGCGGCGCGGTAGCCGAACAGGTCCCGCAGGCTGGTGGGGATGATGTCGAACGACGGCCGCTGCGTGGCGGCGACGACGGGGATGCCGGCGGCACGGCCCCGAGCGACAAGGTCACGCAGGAGCGCGACGAACTCTTCCTGCTCCTGCTTGCTGCCGACGGTCGCGGAGAAGAACGCGATCTCGTCGACCAGGACGGTGATGACCGACAGGCGGTCGGCGGCGGTGAGCTTGCGGCGCCCATGCGCCCGTAGCCAGGCGTAGCGGTTGTTCATCACCTGCTGGAGCCGTCGCAGGACGGTCAGCGCGGCGGTGATGTCCGGGCCGATGAACGCGTCCGCGCAGTCTTCCCACTGGCCGAGTTCGACGAGCTTGCCGTCGAGCAGCACGAGGCGGGAGTCCACGCACAACGCGGCGTGGGCGGCGATGGCGTTGAGAAGGCCGCTCTTGCCTCCGCCGGGTTCGCCTCCGGCGAGGAGGTTGCGGTAGGCGAGGGTGATGTAGACGGGCTGACCGAACTCGTCGATTCCGACGAAGATGGGGTCGAACATCGACAGGCCAGGCCCCACCGGAACCGCACCAACAGCGGCGGGTGTCGTGGTGGTCATGAGTGCCCTCCCTGGGCAGTAGGTGGGCGCGGGAAGCCACACGAACGAGCCGCAACGGGCTCCCCGCGTCCAGGAGTGGGGTGGGTCAGATCCAGTCGGAGACGTCCTCGGCGTCAGGTGCCGAGGAAGCCGCGGGCTTGCTGCCGTTGGCTGTAGTAGCCGGCTTCTTGGGCTGGGCCGGCAGGGTGATGGTGGGAGCGTCGACGTCCGGCAGATCCAGAGCCGTCGGGATCACCGGCGTTGGCCGGTCGGCGGTGGGGGTGTCCGGGTTGATGACGTCGACCAGCGGCGAGTTCACCTGGGCGGTGAGGACCTCGCGGCGTTTGATGTCGAACCGCAGATACGCGGCGTTGCCGTCCGAGGCCCGTTCGACCAGGGCGGTCGAGGCGTGGCAGGTGACGGCGATCTTGTCGAGGCGGCCTTCCAGGTCGGCCATGGACAGGCCGGGTCGCAGGTAGACCCAGACTCGCTCACCGACCGGGGTAGGGCGAGCCCACAGGATCAGCGGCAGGCTGCCGGACTGGTTGGCGATGATGAACTGCGCGAAACACACGCGCAGTCGATGCCGCACGACGAGGCACCACGTCCAGGCGATGACCTGGCGGCGGATGGTGGGGATGGCGGCGGGGACGCCGACGACCAGGGCGACCACGAGCAGGGTCACCACGGTCGAGGTGTGATCGGCCAGCTGCACCCAGAAGGTCAGCAGCAGGACCGAGAGCACGATTTCGGTGCTCCACCACCACAGCAGCCGAATCACCGGCCAGATCCTGACGAGGACCCAGGCGAGGCCGCCGGTCGGTACGCCGATGAGCGCGCCGACGAACACGGCGAGGATGGGGTGGATAGAGGAAGCGGCCACCACAGCCGAGAGAAGGCCGACGATGACCGCCGTCAGGACGAACGCCAACCGGGCGTTGCGGGCCGAGGAACGGTGGACCTTGGCCTCAATGACCGTCACCGTTCCGGATCTGCCGCCGAAGGGGCGGCGGGGGCTAGACTTGGACACGACGAGTCCTCCCAATCGCGAGTTGGGTTGGATGAGTGGAGGGCACGGGGTCGGCAGATGTAGGAGTCGGACCGACCCCGCGCCAGCTCTTGCGGGGATGCCACCACCACTGGTGGTGACGGGCCGGGAATGCAGGAGTCGGAACCACTCCCGGACCTGTGGATCTCAGATCAACGGACCATCAGGCCGCGTTCGTGCTTCAGACACCAGGGCTCACGCAGCGCGGTGAGCGAGGGACCTACTTAGCCGCCGAGTTACCAGCCTTCGGCTTCAGCGTGATCGCACGGAACGCGACGCCGTTACGCCCGTTGGTCGCCCACGGAATAGCCTCCAACTGCTCGACAGCGACGAGCTGCCCCACCGTCACGCCCGGCTTCTCACCCGCCGTGGTGATGGTGATGATCTCGCCGCCAGTCTCGTCGAGCACGAAGACCTGGGTCGACCACATGAGCCGGCCAGTGTTCTTCTCCGACCGCTGATTGCCGTTCTGGTCGTTCTTCGGCTCCGGGTCCTTCGTCACCTGAACCTGCTTGCTCTGGGTGTCCACGTACAGCTTCACAACAAACCTCCTGTGTCTAGGCGCATCCCTTGTTGGATGCCTGCCTCGCAACCAAAGTACCAACTGAGTTGGTACTACGCCAGACCCTCACCGGATTCCTTCCGGCGTTTCGCTGACACCCACAACGATGACCTTGAGTCCGTTAAAACGACAGGTGTCACTGCGGTGACAGGGCAAAGTCCCCTCGCCATGTCCCCTGCGTCGGGCGATACTGGCTGTATGGCTGACGTTGCTGCTGACCTCGATCGACCAGCCTGGGCATCGCGACTCAGGGCCGAGCGCACCGCTCGGGGCTGGTCGCAGGGCGAGGCTGTGCGCGCCATGAGAGTGCATGCCAGCGAGCAATTGCCGGCGGACAGCACGCTCCTCCGGAACTGGAAAAGGTGGGAGGCAGGCAGCTCGGAGCCCGACGCCTTTTACAGGTCGTTGATCGCGAAAACGTTTGGGACTGTCACGGCCGCCTTCTTTCCGCCGGCCGTTCGGCATGACGCTGATGCTGAACTGATCGCCGGCACGGGCATGGAAACGGTGGAAATCCTTGCTCGCCTGCGGACCTCTGACGTATCGAACGCAACATTGGAAGCGCTGCGCATCACCGCCGACCGGCTTTGCAGCGAGTACCCGTACATGTCGTCCGATCAGCTCCGGGTCGAGGGGCGAGCTTGGTTGCGTCGGATCACTGCGCTGATGGATCGCCGGCTTACCCTTGCTCAGCACCAGGAGGTGCTGACCCTTGCAGGATGGGTCGCGTTGCTCGTTGGCTGCGTCGAGTACGACATGGGGCTACGCCGCATTGCTGAGGGAACGCGCAAGGCGGCGTTGACGCTCGGCGAGGAGGCTGGAAACGCTGCTGTCTCCGGTTGGGCTTACGAGATGCGAGCCTGGTACGCGCTGACGCAGGGCGACTATCGAGGTGTCATCGCGGCGGCGGAGGCTGGCGAGTCGATCGCGGCCAGCAGCAGTGCTGCCGTGCAGCTCGCCGGCCAGCGCGCCAAGGCGTGGGCTCGACTCGGCGATAGGCGGCAAGTCGAAATGGCGCTAGACAAGGGCCGAACGCTGCTTGAATCGCTGCCGTATCCCGAGAACACGGACCACCACTTCGTCGTGGATCCGGCAAAGTTCGACTTCTACGCCATGGACTGCTACCGGCTGGCAGGTGAGGACCGCCTAGCGGAGATGTACGCCGCCGAGGTCATCCGCTCGTCGACGGACCCGGATGGCACAGAGCGTAAGCCCATGCGGATCGCAGAGGCGCGGGTCACGCTCGGGGTAGTCGCTGCCCGGTCAGGCGATCTTGAGCTGGCGGTCTCTCACGGGCGTCGGGCGTTGGAGGGTGACCGCAAGTCGTTGCCGTCTCTCTTGATGTGCTCCCGCGAGTTGGCGACGCTAATGCGAGAGCAGTTCCCGAACGAGCCGGAGGCCCTGTCGTACTTGGACGAGGTGCGGACCCTTAGCCCGAGCTGACGTCGGGTTCGCTCTCGCTTGTACTGACTTGACCGGGGCGACCACCGACTCCGGGACGCGGTCGGCTCTCGTGCCAGGACACAACGCGGGTAGGGCGCCACATGTGGGTACGACCGACAGTCGCATCGGGCTCGGGCATCTGGCCCCGCTTCCGGTAGTTGGACACGGTTGCCACCTTGACCCCGAGGTACGCGGCCACGTCGGAGGTCGTCCACCACTCCGCGGTTGTGTCTGGGCTAGCTCCCACGCCCTCATTCTGACATTCCTTGCTCCTGAGCTGCCTCTCACTTCCGGCTGTCGAACATGTGTACGATCTTCACGTGACAAAGGAGCTGGTCACGCGTTGGTGGAACGGCGTGTGGGGACGACTGACCCGACGTGACGTGTGGCTTGCTCGGGAGGTGCGGTGGCACGTCATCGCCAGGGCTGGCGACTCCGAGACGGGCAGGGTGCTCCGCTGGGAGTTCGACACGGAGGACGAAGCCCGTCGGATGGTGCGGCGTCTCGTCCAGGCTGACGGGAGTCCCTGGCGTGAGCACTCGCGCGACGCAGCCACGCAACCACCGGAGTGAGGCCAGCGGCCGGACTGCCGGCGAATTGGTTCAAAGTTTCTGTACGTCTTCAAGGCGGCCCTGGACGGGCCGCACGCGCCGCCGCCTGGGCGCGCGTCCGTCGCTCCGCTGGCGCTCCGACTCCGGCCACGCAACACGCCCGGCGGCTGGCGCGGGAGCGAGGAGCCCAAGGGGCCGCCGCAGCACGACAGGGCGGTTGACCGGGTGGTGGTGGGCCGGCAGCCGGCCGGGCCGCGCGGCCAAGACCCGCACGGCGCAGGGAAGCGCACGCAGGCCGCGTCGGCGAGCTGGCGGCGGTCGCAGGGTCGCGGTTAGTACGCCTCCGGCGGGGGCGCTCGGGCTCCAGGATGGCCGGGGTTCCGTCGGCGGGTCGTGGTCTCGGGTGGTTGCGGTAGGCCATCCCGTCTGCCATCGACCCGGGCAAGCCGAGCAGACCACCACCCGACCCGCCAGCGCCCGTACGAGCCGTCAACGTCCCCTTGACATGGCGGGCCGGGCGGCGGCCCGCTCCCCAGGAGGGCGGGTCGACGGCAGACGGGATGGCAGCGCGCTATTGCGTTGTCGCGCTAGCTTCGGACAAGCTGGTTGCCTGTGTAATTCTCAATCCTTCTCGCCCCCAAAGGGGTCCATACGCCAATGCATGAGCCGCTCTCGCCAGAACGTGTCTCCGCGCTTAGGCCAATTGCGCGGGCAATCGTGCGTGACATCAGAGTGAAGCACGGACTTTGGGACCGCATCGTCAGCGACGCCCGAGAGCGTGGCATCGGCCTGACCGATGGCGATAAAGTCGTCTATCGCGCAATTTCAATCGGTGGCACGCGTGTTGGCTACTTGCGTCATCACGTCTGGGTGATTGACCCGCGAGCGCGGAAGGCGGAAGCCGCATGCATCTTGGGTTCACTGGCAATCTCGCTGCTGGCGTCCTATCTAACTGCCGAGGTAACTGGACGGGGCATCATTCCGCTATCTGATCCGAAGTTTGCCATTTTTTCGGTGATCATCGTCGTGGTGGCTGTGGTCGAATGGCTGTACATCTGGCGGCTATTTCGCACCCGGAGGGGCGGGCAAATTTCTTACTTGTATCTCATCCGGCGTTATCGGAGACGATTGCCGGAGTTGCTGCTGGCTGACAGGCTCCAGCGGATCGCTGGCTATCTTGAGTCCCCCTATGTCTTCAGCCGACCGTCCACCAGGCGGCACCTAGGGCGGGGGTTCGAGGAGTGCGCACGTCTTCTGGAGCTCCATGTGCCCCGCCGGTATGCCGTTGGCGAGGTTCATGCGGACCGAGTGCTGAAGAACCGGTGCATGAGTGCAGCGCAGCAACTCCGGGAATTTGGTACCCGGGCAGCCGTGGCAAACGCACACACGAGAATCGAGCTAACCAAAGAAGTTTCGATTCTGATGACAGTGCTTATTCACGGAACTTTCGATAGGCTACCCGTGAGCGGGGTAGATTCGCCCTCAGGAATGATTCGCACCTTCACCACCCGGGCAATTAACTTCTTGCGCTACGGGTTCGTGGCTGTTGCTCCATTCGTCTTTGTTGTATGGGTGCTTCCGCAGTTTGCGGATGTGCCCAAGGTGGCCGAGTCTTGGTTGCGGCTGGTCACGGCAATTTGGATGATTATCAGCATCCTGGTTCCGCTTGACCCTTTCTTCTCATCAAAGATAGCCGCCCTGAAGGAAGTGTCATCATCGTTGCGTGCGGGATCCGGCGGCTCAACTGACAAAAAATAAAGCCATGCGGGTCGATGCAGCAGTCCTCGCGTAAGGCTGGACGGCTGGGCTTGAGGAGGGGCAGCAGTCTTAATCCGTGCGGGTAGCTGGGAGTTAGCTTTCAGCTCTGCTGTGAGTAGTCCTTTGCCGTAGTTGAGTAGGTTTCAGGAGAGATGTCGGGAGTCGAGTCGGTGAGAGAAACGGGATTCTGGGTGGGACTTGCTCTCTCGATCCCCCTGAGCATTGTCGCGAACTTTGCCACACCCGCCGCTGGTAGGGCTTTGGCAAGAGTCTCGGGTCGATGGAGGATCCGCATCCAGAGCAAAGCCGCCAAGCGTGAAGAGGAAGCCCGGTGGTTTATCGAGCATTCGGTGGGATTGTCCACCTTCATTTTGACGCAAATTGTAACGGGGTTGCGTTTTCTTTCTGGTATGGTGCTGGGCCTTGTTCTCCTCGTTATGGGCCTTTCGCTGATGGAAAAAGGTAGTCCTCCCGGGGTGCTAGTCTTTGCGGTTGGCGGACTGTCTGCCCTCTATTGGTCCATCAGGATTACTCGCCGAATGGAACGGGCGGGGGAGATTGCGCGAAGTATGAGCAGGCTTCAGAACGCGCCTCTTGTTGACGAATATTTTGGGGCGCTAGAACGCGCTCGTAGGCGACCCCCGCTTGTTGTTAGCAGTGGCGCTCAGACATCGGAACCGCAGGCGACGGGCGTCCCCGAGCAGCCGAGTGAGCAGTCAAGCCAACTCCCGAACTGAAACTAGGTGGACCGGACATCTACGGACCTCGCCGGAGCGGCTGATTGGTGCCGGGGAGCCTGGCGGCCTTGCCCGTTCCTGGCAGTGTGGGGCACACAGGGGGCACAAGAGACTGTCAAACGTCATCAACCAGTCACCAACGATGGCAGCCCAAGACGCCCCATGAGCAGGTGTCGAAGACCTTTCAGGCTGCTGGCGGAACAACGGCTCTATGTTCCGCTTCAACGTCTGACTACCGCACTGTCTTCGCCCGTCGGTCGGTTGGGTCGTTGCCCTGGGGCACAACTCCGTACGTCATCGTCCGCGCGACGGCCAGCCACAGGTTTCCCCCGGTCCGTTCGGTGCGGGACCAGGCCACGGCAGGCAGGTCGAACATCAGGTCAGCCAGGACCGCGCCGGTGATCGCGCCGCCGGTCTGGGCGGCGGTGTAGGCGGCGAGGTCCCGCCCGGTCAGGCCGGTGCTGGCGCGGCGGCCGAGCCACCAGTCGACGGCGGAGACGACCGGGTTGAAGTGCGCCCCGGACACCGGCCCGAAGGTCAGGATCAGCGCGCCCAGGGCCAGGGCGGTGGCGATCGCGTTTTCCAGGAGCTGGAGTCCGACGTCGGTGGGGGAGAGCCGGGCGGCGGCGATCCCGGAGCCGACCACGGCGGTGACCAGGAGGGCGGTGCCGGCGAACTCTGCCGAGGCCCGCCGGGGCAGGGCGAGGCTCACGCGGTACTACTGGCGGCCGGGGCGGCGGAGATGTCCAGCAGAGCGCCGAGCTGCCGGAACGCTTCCGGCTTCACCCGGTACCAGACCCAGGTGCCGCGCCGCTCCGAGTCGACCAGGCCCGCCTCGCGCAGCACCTTGAGGTGGTGAGAGATGGTCGGCCCGGACAGGTCGAACGCCGGGGTCAGGTCGCAGACGCACATCTCCGGCACCGAGGCGATCATCGACATAAGCCGCAGCCGGATCGGGTCACCCAGGGCCTTGAACAGCGGTGCGACCAGCGCCGCCTGCTCGGCATCCATCGGGCGGACCGCGAGGGGGGAGCAGCAGGCCACCGCGTTGAGGTCCACCACCGGCAACTCTTGTTTCGACATGCCTCTACCTTGACAGATATCAAAACAGCGTGCAACGTGGGTCTTGCTTCGATAAGCATCTAGGCAAGGAGACGGCTGTGTCCCGTGTTCAGCTCGCCCTGCGTGTGTCCGACCTCGAAGGCTCCGTAGCCTTTTACTCCAAGCTGTTCGGCGTCGAGCCGGCCAAGCGCCGCCCCAGCTACGCCAACTTCGCCATCGAAAACCCGCCACTCAAGCTCGTGCTCCTTGAAGGTGAGGCCGACCAGCCCACCGTCATGGACCACCTCGGCGTCGAGGTCGCCAGCACCGACGACGTCAACGCCGCCACCAAGCGCCTCACCGACTCCGGTCTCATCACGCTGGAAGAGAACAACACCGAGTGCTGCTACGCCCTCCAGGACAAGGTGTGGGTGCGCGGCCCCGGCAACGAGCCATGGGAGGTCTACACCGTCAAGGCCGACGCCGACACCCTTACCAAGACGACCGAGGGTGAGTGTCGCTGCGGCGAATCGACCGACGCTGAGAAGCAGCCGGCCACCAGCGGGGCCGCATCGAGCTGCTGCTGATCTTTGCGCCCTCGCGCGCCCGTCCTCGACTTGGAAGACGGGCGCGCAGTGGAGCGAGACGGCGGGGCGCGCCGTTCCGGCTGCATCGAGGCTGGATACTCCCACCATGGACGAGATCTGGCCGGTTCTCCTCGTCGCCGTGCTTGGTGTTGCCGGTACTCTCGGGGCCGCTATTTCGACCCAGTTCCTTACCACTCGCCGTGAGGACCGTCGGTGGAACCTGGAGCGCGAACGAGAGCAGGAACGCTGGGAGCGGGAGCGCCAAGACCGAGCGGCGCAGTGGCAGCGAGACGATGAGCTTCGGCATCGCGAGTCCCGCGAAGAGACCTACAAACAGTTCATGCAGACCATCTGGAACTGGGGTCGAAGGGCGGCTGACATCAGGCAGATGATCGAGGCCGGAGAGGGTCATCTGTTCATTGTGGACACCGATGAACTCTACGATGCCAGCGTAAGAGCCGTAGGCATCATGGCGGAACTGGAGCTTTCGGCCTCCGTGCCGGTCCGAGACTCCGCCCGTGAATGCTGCGACCTCATGTCGAGGTTCGTCTCCGAAGTGGATGCCGTACTTCCCATCTCGGAAGGAGCGGATGGGCTCGACGTGCCTGTCAGGCTTCACGACAGCTACAAGGTAGTCGCCAGAAAGACCGTTGAACTGATGCGCGCCGATCGTGGCCTGATGTCCCTGGCCGCTACCAATCGGCACATGCTGCCCAATACCCGGTCTGGTTGGCCAGCGCCGTTCGGACAGGACGTCGATCGGTTCGAGCGCTTTCAGTTGGTTGGCCCGGGCGGGGTGAGGGCCAGCTCCGAATCGTGAGTCTGTGAGCCAACGGCCGGTGCCAGGAAGATCAGCGACAGCTGCAGGCCCGCCGCTCCGACCACCCCTTGCAGCCGGCCCCGATGCCCGCTGAGGATGACGAAGTCGGTCACGAAGTCATCCGGGTCGGTGGGGTTGACCCAGATCCGCACCGTGCTGCCGGCCGCCAGGCACGCCTCCCAACAGCCAACCTCGGCCTGACGCTGAACACCGGCGAATTCATAGCTCAGGTGCATCGTCTTGCGCCGCTCGCGCACCAGTTCATCGACGACTGCCTGGGCTGGGAAGCCTGGGCCCGCAGTCGACTCTCCCCGGCGTCGTTGTCCTGGAAGGTCTTGAAGGGCAGCCACATCATGACCATCCGACCACGAGGCCGAGCGCGTAGACGGGGTAGCGGACGCGCCACCAGCTTCGCAGGATCTGCACGGTGGCCATGGTGGCAGTCGATGTCGACGAGCGGCGGTACGTTGACCGGATGACGGATCAGATGCTCCGATCGTCGTTCGGCGCGGCAGCGACCGCGTACGCCGAGCACCGCCCGGATTACGCGCAGGCCGCGGTGCGGTGGGCGCTGGAGCCCGCTCCCGGCCTACGCGTGCTCGACCTGGGCGCCGGCACCGGCAAGCTGTCCGCGACGCTGGCGGCGGTGGGCGCGGACGTCGTGGCCGTCGAACCCGACCCGGCGATGCTCGCCGAGCTGCGCCGTGCGATGCCGACCGTCCGTGCCCTGCCGGGCAGCGCCGAGGCCATCCCGCTGCCGGACGGGTCCGTCGATGCTGTGCTCGCCGGCAACGCCCTGCACTGGTTCGACATGGCCGTCGCGGGGGCGGAGATCGCCCGGGTCCTCGCGCCCGGCGGTGTCCTGGCCGGCCTGTGGAACATCATGGACGACCGGGTCGACTGGGTTGCCGGGCTCGAACGGGTCAGCGGAAGCGCGGCCATCGGCCCGCGTGACACGTTGAGCAGTTGGCGTGCGGCGACCGCGGAATTGCTTCCGAGCAACGGCCCGGTCGCCCGGTTCGGGTCTTCTGAGCAGGGCGAGTTCCCGCACGGGCAGCGGCGTACCGCCGACTCTCTGGTCGCGACGCTCGCGACGCGGGCCGGGATGCTGGTCATGCCGGACCCGGAACGGGAGGCCACGCTCGACCGGATCCGCGCCTTCCTGGGGAGCGGACCCGAAACCGCTCACGGCGAGTTCACCCTGCCGATGCTGACCGGCGTGCTGCGCGCTCGGCGGCGGTGACGGCGGCGACCCGTCGACCTGGAGGGTTGTTCGCTGGGGTTGCCGGGTGAGCCGACATCGGGCCGAGGGATTGAACGCTGTGCTGGCAGGTGCCGACGTGGCGCTGGTGGGCCTGTTCTCGGCAAAGGACAAAGAGTTTGTCAGCAAGCTCAACCTGCTGGCCAGTTTGGTGGAAGCCCACGGTGGCCAGGTCGTGAGCCGGCACGTTCAGAGGCGGGGCGTCTCGTCCGGCGGCGTAGGCAAGATGAGCGCTCCGTTCTCGCGGCGGACGTTGCTCAGCCCCGGTAGAGCCCGCGAAGTCGCCGACGACTGCCGGCAGCGCCGGGTGGGCGTCGTCGTCTTCGCGAACTCACTGACCGACCACCAGCGGGCCGTCCTCGTGGACATGTTCGGTTGTCTCGTCCTGAGTGCCGACGACCTCCAATAAATCGGGCGGTGCGGCCCTACTGCTCGGCCCAGGCGCCCAGCTCGTTGCCGCTGGGGTCGGTGAAGTGGAACCGCCGGCCGCCGGGGAACTCGTACGGACCGTTCACCACCTGGCCGCCGGCCTCCTTCACGGCCTGCACGGACCGGTCCAGGTCGGCGGAGTAGAGCAACACCAGCGGCCCGCCCGCCCGAACTTCCCGGTCCAGCCGGAGACCGCCGACCTCTGGTGCGGAGTCGCCGTGCGGGCTGCGGATGCCGGCGTACTCAGGCCCGTAGTCGTTGAACTGCCAACCGAACGCGTCGGCGTAGAAGCGCTTGGCCACGGCGAGGTCGGTCACCGTGAGCTCGATGTAGTCGATGGCGTGGTGTCGGTGCGGCGATGGCTCAGACATGGGCCGATCGTGCACCTCGGGTACGACGGAACCCGCAACACGCAACGAAAGGTTGCGCGATGGAGGAGGGCTGCCGTAGGTTTAACGCAACCAAAAGTTGCGAAAGGTTGTGAGCATGGAACAGGGAACCATCGAACGCGACATCCACGTCAACGCGTCCCCCGAGGTCGTCTTCGAGGTGGTCAGCCAGCCCGAGCACATGCGGGAGTGGTGGCCCGACGACGCACGGTTCGAGTCGGTCGCCGGGGCGCCCGGCGAGCTGGTCTGGCGCGACGCTGACACCGGCGAGACGAAGACCGTCGCGCTCGCCGTCGTCGAGGTCGACCCGCCGAAGCGGTTCTCCTTCCGGTGGTGCTTCACCGAGCCGGACCGGAGCGGGCAGGCGCTGCTCGTCACCTTCGACCTGATCCCCAACGGCGCGGGGACGCAGATCCGGATGACCGAGACCGGGTTCCGTGAGCTGGGTTGGGAGGTCGCCGTCCTGGAAGAGCAGTACCGCGACCACGAGAACGGTTGGGACCACTACATGCCTCGGCTGGGCGCGTACGTCGCGCGGCTGGTCGCGATCGCATGAGCACGGCGGTCGACGACGAGTTGTGGTCGGCGATCGGCGACCCGATTCGGCGTACGATGATCGACCTTCTTCTCTCCGACGGGCCGGGCGCCGCCACCTCGCTGAGCAGGCGGCTACCCGTCACCCGCCAGGCCGTCTCGAAGCACCTGGCGGTCCTGGACCGGGTCGGGTTGATCCACGCCGCACCAGCAGGTCGTGAGCGTCATTACCAGGTGGACGAGGCGCAGCTCGCCCGCGCGGTCGCCCAACTGTCAGCCGTCGGCGCCACCTGGGACGCCCGACTCCGTCGGATCAAGCGCATCGCCGAGACGATCGAACGCCACCGCACCAACAACGAGGGAGGCTGAAAATGGTCGACATTTTGCGCCAGATCAGCGACGGACACTGATCTCGGTGACGGCTGGGTCGCCGGAGGATCGTGGCTTCCGCCACGGAATCACGAACCCTCCGGCGACCAGGCCGACGGTCACGATCGAGCGCGGAAGGCTGGACCTACCGGTTCGGGCCGTCCTCGGCCTTTGGACGGTCCGGTCGCTCGTCCGCCTCCGGTGTGGTGGCGCCCTCAAGCAGTGCCGCCCGCAGTCTGGCGTTCTCCCGCCTGGCGCGACGGCTCGGGCCGATGAAGGCGGCGAGGCCGCAGAGGTAGCCGAGCGGCGTCAGCACCCGGCCGACCGTCTGGGCCGTGCCGTGCGTGTTTTCCCGCAGGAACAGGCCAACGGCCACCAGGCCGAGTGCCAGCGCCAGGATGGGCAGGTCCGACCGTTTGAACATCATGGGCGCCCGCTTCCGTGCGACGGAGATCGACCCCGGCCCCTCGGGCGACAGGTCGTCGTGCACACAGTGGCACATCGACGCTCACGCCCCCGGGGACCGGAGTCGATCAACCGCCGCTACTCCGCTCGGTAGACGGAGATGTGCGACGGGCTGTCGGCCTGGAACGGTCGTCGATGCCAGTCGGCGTACCGCTCGGTGAGCCGGAGCCCTGCCCGCTGCGCCATCTCGTCGATCTGGTGCGGCCAGGCGTACCGCATGGCGAACGGCTTCAGGTGCACACCGTCGCCGTCGAAGGTGATGGTCTGCCGGATGAACCGCTGCGCCGGCCGGTCGTACCTGTGCAGCCGGATCGTCGCGGAGTCCTCGGTCACGGCATGTACCTGCACCTGCTCGTGGCGGTCGAAGTCACGCGGGTCGGGTACGAACGTCTCGATGACGAACGCGCCGCCGGGCGACAGCACCCGGGCGACGTTGCGGAAACAGTCCGCCTGCCGCTCGGCGTCCACCAGGTTGAACAGGGTGTTGAAGACCAGGTACGCGAGCCGGAACTCACCGGCCACCGGTACGTCCGCCATGTCGGCGACGACCACCGGGATCCGGTCGCCACCGGGTTTCGCCCGCAGTTGCGCGAGCATCTCCTCGGACGCTTCGACACCGTGCACGGCGAGGCCGCGCTCGGCCAGCGGAAGCGCGACCCGACCGGTGCCGATCGCCAGTTCGAGAACGGGGCCGCCGTCGGCCAGGTCGGCCAGGAAGTCCACGGCGGGGGCCGGGTCGGGGTTGGTGCCGCCGTCGTCGTATCCGGCGGCCCACAGCCGGCCGAAGAGGCCGGGATCGTCGAAGACCGACATCAGCGGCCTCCGGGGTTGGGATCAGTGGCGCCCAGCAGCGCCGCAGCCAGGGGAACAGTCCTGCTCACGAAGTCTCGATTCCTCAGGTCGGATGACGGTGGGTTCGGGGGACCTCGTCGTGTTGGGCATGGTGGCTGCTCCCTTCGTACGGCTGTCGGCTCAGGACACCAGAGACGCCGTGGGCCCGGCAAGGCAATTACGCCAGCCGGGCCCACGACGGGACGTGCCGTCAGGAGATATGGTGCAGGATCACGTTGTGTACGTGGTGGCTCTTCTGCGCGCCACGGAACTCCACCTCGTAGGTGTGCGTGCCGACGTGGATGGCGATGGCGCCGGTGGAGAAGAACGAACCACCCCACGACTTGTTGCTGACCACGCTCACGCTGGTGATCTTCGAGTACGGGATGCTGGTGATCGCGAACCGCTTCCCGACGAAGGAGCGGTCCTGGATGATCACGCGGCGGTCGGTCAGCCCGATGAACCCGGTGCCGGTGCCGACGGCGTCGTAGACGGCGATGATCTGCTCGCCATCGAGGAGGCCACTCTCGATCTGCTGGACCTGCTCTTTGCGGTCGTACGCGATGTTCGCCATGCGATCCAGGCTAGAAAACCGGTGCCAACGTGCCCACCCGGGCGAGGACCACGAACTCGCCGTCACCGTGGCCGACCGGCTCGCCGTTCCAGCCCCCGTGGACGCGGTCCACGATGAACCCCGCCCTGGTCAGCGAGGTGCGCAGCTCGGCCTCGCTGCGGAAGCGCAGGCTCGCCGAGCTGAGCAGTTCTTCCCCGTCGTCGAAGTGGTAGTGGTGGGTGAAGTCGACCACTCCGTCGCGTACCCCGGTGACAGCGGTCCACGCGCGGACCTCGCCGCCGCCCGGCCTGGCGCGAGCGGCGGCCAGAGACGCGCCGGCCGGGTCGACACCGGTGACGGTGTGGCCGGCGGCGGCGAGGGCAACGGTCAGCCGGCCGGTGCCGCAGCCGAGGTCGAGCACCCGGGCGGCCGGGGTCTCGTCGACCACCGCCTGGAAGAAGTCGTCATCCGGCCCCCACCGGCACTCCGCGTCGTACACCTCGACCAGCCGGTGGTGGCGAAACTCGGCGTGTCTCATCGGGGGTTGGCGTCGGTCGCGGCGCGGACGAACTCGCGTACCCGGGTGGTGGTGTTGCTGGGCAGCCAGACCGGCCCTCGTTCGATGGGTGGCGCGTCGTGGACGGGCACGTACGCCACGTCGGGGCGCGGGTAGTAGCGCCGAGTGTGCTCGCCCACCGGCAGGACTCTACGTGCGGGACCCGGACGGCAACTCGGTGGAGCTGCGCTGGTACCCGCAGGACGCGGGGTCGGATTCGGTCGTCAGGCCTCGGTGACCGCCCGGTACGCATCCTCGATGCGGGCGGCCAACAGGACCTCGCCCTCGGTCAGGGGCTCGCCGCTGCCGTGCCCGACCCGGATCTGGGTGCTGTCCGCCCGGCGGCTGATCTCGGGTCGCAGATGCAGCGCATCCGCGACGACCTTGACCCGTTCAGTTAGTGCGGCGTGTTGGGTATCGTCGATCACGAGCGTCCGTCGGATCTGCTCGCCCTCGCGTGTCCAACCAGATAGCAAGGTCAACGCGTCGGAGAGGTAGTCGTGCTTGGCCCTGCTGTTGAACAGCGCGCGCATCACCGCACCCCCCAAGCGCCGTTGCCGGCTCGTGGCCAAATCGTCGCCATCCCGTGTCTTGTCGGTGTCCCCTAGTCTCCCGCTGCTCGGAGGGGGTGTCCACGCCCACACTTCCGTGTCTTACTGGCCTAGCGGACGGCTACGGTACCCAAACCGCCGATTGATCTGGCACCCTGGACGCCCGTGCGGACCGAACGGGCGAATGGTGGCGGGCAGGCCGAACGACGGGACCTGAAGGTGATCGTCGGCGCGGCGATCATCCGGGATGGGCGGGTGCTCGCCTGTGCGCGTTCCGCCCCACCCGAGGTAGCGGGCATGTGGGAGTTTCCGGGCGGAAAGGTCGAGCCGGGGGAGGCCGAGACCGACGCGTTGATCCGGGAGTGCGCCGAGGAGTTGGCCGTACGCGTCGAGATCGGCAACCGGGTCGGCCGCAACGTACGGATGGCGCACGGCCGCTCGGTGCTCAAGGTGTACGCGGCCCGCCTGCTCGGCGACGACCAGCCACAGGCGTTGGAGCACGAGGCGCTCCGTTGGCTCACCGCCGACGAGCTGGACTCGGTCACCTGGCTCCCCGCCGACGCCCCCATCGTGGCAGCCCTCCGCCCCCTCCTGCTCAGCTCTCGTCGATCATGAAGTTATTGCCATGACACGCCGCGCCTGATGGCATAACTTCATGATCAACGGGGGTGGCCGGGTGGCCGGGTGGCCGGGTGGCCGGGGGGCCGGGGGCGCCGGGGTGGGGGAAGTGGGACGGGGGCCGTGGCGATAGCCACGGCCCCCGTTGTTGTTCAGGTGGTCAGTGCTTGTCCTGCTCCGGGTGAGCGAAGTTGAGGTGCTCCGGAGGCAGCGGGAAGGTCACGTCGTCGCCGAACGGCGACGGCGCGGCGGCCCGGTCGAAGGTGAGCTCGGTCAGCGGCAGCTTGCCCCGATCGTCGACCGCCGGAGCGGTCGGGTGCGGCACCTCCCGGTCCCAGTTGACGCCGCTCTGCGCCTGCGTCTCGGCCCGCGAGTCGTGGGAGCCACCCGCGTGCGAGTGCACCCCACCCCGGGCCGAGCCCGGCGTCGCCGAGCCCTGACGGGCGGTGGTCACGCTGGTCTGGGGTGTCTCGCCCCGACGGAAGATCTTGCTACCAAGCCACACAAGGGGATCGTACCTGCGGTCGACGACCCGTTCCTTCATGGGGATGATCCCGTTGTCAGTGATCTTGATGTGCTCGGGGCAGACCTCGGTGCAGCACTTGGTGATGTTGCAGAAGCCGAGGCCCTGTTCGGCCTGCGCGTACTCCTTGCGGTCGGTCCGGGCGTCCAGCGGGTGCATGTCCAGCTCGGCCGCCCGAATGAAGTACCGCGGGCCGGAGAACGCCTGCTTGTTCTCGTCGTGGTCGCGGATCACGTGGCAGACCGTCTGGCACAGGAAGCACTCGATGCACTTGCGGAACTCCTGCGAGCGCTCGACGTCGACCTGCTGCATCCGGTAGTCACCCGGGGCAACATCCGCCGGAGGGGCGAACGCCGGGGTCTCCCGCGCCTTCTCGTAGTTGAACGAGACGTCGGTGACCAGGTCCCGGATGACCGGGAAGGTGCGCAGCGGGGTGACCGTGACCGTCTCGTCGTCGCCGAAGGTCGACATCCGCGTCATGCAACCCAGCCGCGGCTTGCCGTTGATCTCCATGGAGCAGGAGCCGCACTTGCCGGCCTTGCAGTTCCACCGGCAGGCCAGGTCCGGCGCGTCGGTGGCCTGCAGACGGTGGATGACGTCGAGGACGACCTCGCCCTCGTTCACCTCCACCATGTAGTCCTGGAGGTCACCGCCGGTCTCGTCGCCCCGCCAGATCCGGAACTGACGCTTCGCGCTCATCGGTTGTCCGCCTCTCCAGCGTCGGCAACGAGGGCGTCGAAGTCGGCGAGCTCCTCGTCGGTGAGGTACTTGGCCAGCTCGGCCCGGTCGAAGAGGCCGATCAGCTCCGGCCGCATCTTCGGCAGCGGCTTGCGGGTCAGCCGCACGGTGTCGCCGTCCAGCGCGCACACCAGGTTGACCTGCCGCCACTTCGGCTCCATTGCCGGGTAGTCCTCCCGGGTGTGCCCGCCGCGTGACTCCTGCCGCTCCAACGCCGCCTTCGCGGTGCACTCCGAGACCACCAGCATGTTGCGCAGGTCCAGGGCCAGGTGCCAGCCCGGGTTGTAGCGTCGGCCGCCGGCCGCGCTCACCTTGGCCACCCGCTCACGCAGCTCGGCGAGCCGCACCAGCGCATCGGCCAGCTCACCCTCCCGACGGATGATCCCCACCAGATCCCCCATGACCGCCTGGAGGTCCTGCTGAAGGGTGTACGGGCTCTCGCCGGTGTCCCGTTGCAGCGGAGCGAGGGCGGTCTCCACCGCGGCCTCGACCTCTTCCACGGCCACCTTCGGCCGGGCGGTCAGCCCGTCGGCGTAGCTGGCGGCGTGCCCGCCCGCCCGCTTGCCGAAGACCAGCAGGTCGGACAGGGAGTTGCCACCGAGGCGGTTGGAGCCGTGCATGCCGCCGGAGACCTCACCGGCGGCGAACAACCCGCGTACGTGGCCGAAGGCGGCACCCGAATCCGGGTCCACCTCGACGCCGCCCATCACGTAGTGGCAGGTCGGCCCGACCTCCATCGGCTCGGCCGTGATGTCGACGTCGGCCAGCTCCTTGAACTGGTGGTACATCGACGGCAACCGGCGGCGGATCTCGTCGGACGAGCGTCGGCTCGCGATGTCCAGGAAGACACCACCGGCGGGGGAGCCCCGGCCGGCCTTGACCTCGCTGTTGATCGCGCGGGCCACCTCGTCGCGGGGCAGCAGCTCCGGCGGACGCCGGTTGTTGTCCGGGTCGGTGTACCAGCGGTCCGCCTCCTCCTCGGTCTCCGCGTACTGCTTGCGGAAGACGTCGGGGACGTAGTCGAACATGAACCGCTTGCCGTCGGAGTTCTTCAGGACGCCGCCGTCACCGCGCACCGACTCGGTGACCAGGATGCCCTTCACCGAGGGCGGCCAGACCATGCCGGTCGGGTGGAACTGGAGGAACTCCATGTTGATCAGCGTCGCCCCGGCGCGCAGCGCCAGCGCGTGCCCGTCCCCGGTGTACTCCCAGGAGTTCGAGGTGACCTTGTAGGAGCGTCCGACGCCACCGGTGGCCAGCACGACCGCCGGGGCCTCGAAGAGGATGAACTCGCCCGACTCGCGGTAGTAGCCGAACGCGCCGGCCACCCGGTCACCGTCGAGCAGCAGCTCGGTGATCGTCGTCTCGGAGAACACCCTGATGCGGGCGTCGTACGAGCCGAACTCCCGCTGGTCCTCCTGCTGAAGCGAGACGATCTTCTGCTGGAGGGTGCGGATCAGCTCCAGGCCGGTCCGGTCGCCCACGTGCGCCAGCCGCGGGTACTCGTGGCCACCGAAGTTGCGCTGCGAGATCTTGCCGTCCTTGGTGCGGTCGAAGAGCGCACCGTACGTCTCCAGCTCCCAGATCCGCTGCGGCGACTCCTTCGCGTGCAGCTCGGCCATCCGGAAGTTGTTGAGGAACTTGCCGCCGCGCATGGTGTCGCGGAAATGCACCTGCCAGTTGTCCCGGCTGTTCACGTTGCCCATCGCGGCGGCAGCGCCACCCTCGGCCATCACCGTGTGCGCCTTGCCGAACAGCGACTTGGAGATGATCGCGGTCTTCTTGCCGGCCAACCGGGCCTCGATCGCCGCGCGCAGACCGGCGCCGCCGGCCCCGATCACGACGACGTCGTAGTGGTGTCGTTCGATACGAGTGGTTGTGGTCATGTCAGGGGCCCTTTAGTTGATGAACCGCAGGTCGGAGAACCAGCCAGCAGCGAGCGCCATGATGTAGAAGTCGGCCAGCGCCAGGGTGCCGAGGGTGATCCAGGCGAGCTGCATGTGCCGGACGTTCAAGGCCGAGACGAACGTCCAGGCCCGGTAGCGCACCGGGTGCTTGGAGAAGTGCTTGAGCCGGCCGCCGATGATGTGCCGGCAGGAGTGGCAGGAGATTGTGTACGCCCACAGCATCACCACGTTGAGCACCAGGATGATGTTGCCCAGCCCGAAGCCGAAGCCCTTCGGCGAGTGGAAGGCGAGAATCGCGTCCCACGTGTTGATCAGCGAGATGATCGCGGCGGCGTAGAAGAAGTAGCGGTGCAGGTTCTGGCCCAGCAGCGGGAAGCGGGTCTCACCGCCGTACTCCTTGTGACCGTCCGGGACCGCGCAGGCCGGCGGCGACAGCCAGAACGACCGGTAGTACGCCTTGCGGTAGTAGTAGCAGGTGAGCCGGAACAGCAGCAGGAACGGCAGGGTCAGCGCCGCGTCCGGGATGATCCACCAGCCGGGCAGGAACCTGCCGAAGTGCGAGGCTGCCTCGACGCACCGGTCGGTCACACACGGGGAGTAGAACGGGGTCAGGTAGTGGAACTCGTCGACCCAGTAGTTGTCGTGCATGAACACCCGGACCGTCGCGTACACCACCCAGGCGCTGAGCCCGATCACCGTGATCAGCGGGGCGAACCACCATCGGTCGGTACGCAACGTCTTCGCCGCGATGGCGGCGCGCGCCCGCGCCCCCCTCGGCCTCGTTGCCGTTGAAGTCATTCGAGTCGTCTCCTCGACGGGCCCGTACGGGCAGGCGGTCTCTCTCCGGTCGGCACGCGGACCGGCGAACCCGCACCCGCTGCCACGTCATGCGCACACCAACGACCACGCCGGATCGACCGACGCAGCTAAGTGACACACGTTACGCCGATCTCTGCGGGCCGTCCGCGCAAGGGACCGTCCCGTGTGTCTGGCCTGCGGAAAAGGCCTCGACACGCCGGTTCGGCACGTGTCGTCGAGAACGTCAGCCGGAGGCGCCTCCGGTGAAGTGCCAGGACGCCAGCCGCAGCGAAGGCGCCGCCCACCAGGCACCGTCCACCCGCTCCGGTTGGCGCACCGCCTGCGCGCCCAGCCCGAGCACCGCCCCCGGCCCGAGCGCCCGCGGGTACGACTCGGTGAACCGCAGGTCACGGACCGCCCGGACGACAGTGCCGTCCTTGATCAGCCAGACGCCGTTTCGGGTCAAACCGGTGACGACCAGGCTCTTCGGATCCAGCACCCGCGTGTACCACAGGTCGGTGACCAGCAGCCCCCGGCGTACGCCGGCCACCAAGGCGGCGGTGTCAGCGTCCACTACCGCTCCGGCCGCCGGGCCGGTGGTGCTCCGGCCCACCGCACTGGCCGGGCCTGCCACCGCGCCGGTCAGCCGCAGGTTGCGGGGCATCGGACCCCAGGTGGAGCCGCCCGCCACCGCGTGCCCGGTGGACTCCGAGCCAGCCTCGGCGGCGGTCCGGCGATCGTGCGCCACCGCCCTGGTGGTGCCCGCCTCAACAAGCGTCAGCGCCCGTCGGCCGGTGCCCTCCGCGTCGAACGGCAACCCGGACCCGCCCAACGGGTCGTCCACCAGGGTCACCGCCCGGTCGCACTGGGCCACGCCCGGCTCGGCGAACGACTGCCGCTCGGCGTACCGCTTGCCGTTGAATCCGTAGAAGGACAGGTTCTGTAGCAGGTCTGCCACGGCGGCCGGCTCGAACACCACCTCGTAGCGCCCCGGCGGCAATTCGACCGGGTCCGCCGCCGCCTGCGCCTTCGCGGCCGCCCGCGCGCCCAACTCGGCGCCGTCGAGGTCGGACAGCCGGTCGGCGCTGCGCCGGGCCACCCCGTCCGCGCCGTCGCGGCGGGCGATGCCGTCCATCGCCGCCTCCACCGAGCGGCCGTACGCCGAGTGCCCGGCCGAGTTGGCGAACGCCGACGAACGGTGCGCGGTGCGGCAGTAACCGGCGGTGCTGAGGCCCCCGGCGGCGGCCACGAACGCGCCCACCCGGTCGGCCCGCTGATCCGGCTCGGCGTGCGCGGTGGCCTCGTCGACGGGCGGCGCCTCCGGCGTGGGCATGGGCGGAGCCAGCCCCGGCCAGCCCGGGTCGGGTGGGCAGAGCCGCGCCGCCGTCAGGGTGCGCTCCACCAGGGCGGACAACCCATCGGCGGTGACCACGCTGCCGCCGCCAGCGGCCGTCCGACCGTCGACGTGTACCCGCAGTCGGACCCCGACTGTCGACTCGGAGACGTTCTGGTGGATGCCCGAGTTGGCGAACCGGGTCAGCGCCAGGTCCGCCCGCGTCACCACCGCCTCGGCCTGCGCGCCCGGCCCACCAAGACGCCGAACCAGATCAACAACCTGCCCCGCCAGCTCCAGTTCAGTCATGCTGAGCCACCTTTCGTTCGCGACTGCGGGGCTCGCAGACCCGGCTCACTCCTCGCGCTCACGCTGAGCCACCTTTCGTTCGCGACTGCGGGGCTCGCAAACCCGGCTCACTCCTCGCGCTCACGCTGAGCCACCTTTCGTTCGCGACTGCGGGGCTCGCAGACCCGGCTCACTCCTCGCGCTCACGCTGAGCCACCTTTCGTTCGCGACTGCGGGGCTCGCAAACCCGGCTCACTCCTCGCGCTCACGCTGAAACCCCCACGCGGACGTTCTTGAACCGCGCCGGCGCGGCCGGGTGGCCGGTGTGCCCGATCTGGCCAGGCTGGCCCTTGCCGCAGTTGGGCGTCCCCCAGGAGACCGTCTCGCTGGAGAGCATGTCCATCGAGCGCCAGAACAGTGGGCCGATCCCGGTGTAGGTGGGGTTGCGCAGCATCCGCCCCCGCCGCCCGTTCTTGATCTCCCAGCCGACCTCGCAGCCGAACTGGAAGTTGAGCCGCTTGTCGTCGATCGACCAGGACCGGTTGAGGTCCATCAGCACGCCGTCGTCGGTGGCCGCGATGATCTCCTCCAGGGTGTGCGGCCCGGGTTCCAGGCCGACGTTCGTCATCCGCACCATCGGCAGCCGGGCCCACCCGTCGGCCCGTACGCTGCCGCCGTAGTCGAGGCTGGCCATGGCGGCGGAATCCCTACCGGCCAGCACACCCACCCAGCGACCATCGCGAACCGCGTCCCGCTTGACCGCCGGGGAGCCCTCGTCGTCGAAACCGAAGCTGCCCAGCGCACCCGGGATCGTCGGGTCGATGGTGATGTTCATCAGCTCCGAGCCGTAGCGCAGCGAGCCGAGCTGGGCCAGGTCCAGCCAGGACGTGCCGGCGAACGCCGCCTCCCAGCCGAGGATCCGGTCCAGTTCGATGGCGTGGCCGACCGACTCGTGGATCTGCAGGGCCAACTGCTCGCCGCCGAGGATCAGATCCGTCTCACCGGCCGGGCAGGGCGGCGCGGTGAGCAGGGCTCGGGACTCCTCGGCGATCTGCGCGGCGTGCGCGGCCAGATCCAACGACTCGACCAACTCCCACCCGGTGGTGCCGTACTGGCCGCGGTAGCTGGGCCAGGAGCGGCGCTGCGTCTCGCCGTCGCCGATCGAGGTGGCCGAGATGCCGCCGCCGCACTCGCGGATGCGCTGGTCGATGCGGTGGCCCTCGCTGGAGACGAACCACTTCGCGGTGTCCCAGATCTGGTAGAGGCCCTCGGCCAGGTCCGCGCCGTGCTTGGTCATCGTGCGGGTCGCGTCGACCAGCAGATCGCCCTTGTCGGACAGGGGCACCCCGAGCGGGTCGATCTGGCAGCCGGAGGCCCAGCTCGCGGTGACCGCCTGGACCGGCACCAGGTCGACCGGCGGGCCGGGCACCCGGGCGCTCGCCATCGCGGTCCGGGTCGCGCGCCGGCCGGCGTCGCGGGCGGCGGCGTCCGACAGATCGGGTACGGCGTGGAAGCCCCAACTCGCCCCGACGAGCGCCCGGACTCCCAGCCCGATGCTCTCGTCCTGGGTCAGCTCCTCCACGTCACCGTTGCGCGCGGTCATCGACTCGTAGCGGCGGTGCATCACCCGGGCGTCGGCGTACCGGGCGCCCGCGTCGAGGGCTGCCTGGACGGCGGCGGTGGCGGCGTCGAACTCGGTCATGGACCGACCCTAGGCCAGCCGCCCACACCTGTCAGGGAAGCAGTTCGTCCGGCCGGATGCTGGCCCGTACCGCCTCGCAAGATCGCGCAACATCCTGGCTTTAGTGGAGTCGGCGCGACGGCGATGCCACTACTTCCTGGTTCGAGTGTGACCTTGTCGTGCTGCACGGGGCGTGGGGCACGGGCACGGAGCGCGGGAGATGAACGGGCGTGGATGGGGAGGTGACGGGGGTGCGGGGCCGATGCCGACTCGTTACGCTCGGGCCCGCTGACACGTGCCGACTTTGTAGCTTATTTTCACCCTCGGGACTTTCCTGTAAGTTCCCTTCGTCACTGAGGGAGGTGGCCGTGGACAGCTCGGAACCGTTGCCGTCCGGCGAACCGGACGACCGTCCCACCGTGCCGGCCCAGCGCCCCGACCAGGACGCCTACCTGCGGGTGCGTGACCTGCGGGTCCGGTTCGACACCGAGGACGGCGTGGTGCGCGCGGTCGACGGGGTGTCGTTCGCCGTCGAGCGGGGCCACACCCTCGGGATCGTCGGTGAGTCCGGCTCCGGCAAGAGCGTGACCTCGCTGGCCATCCTCGGCCTGCACGACCCGAAACGGACCACCATCACCGGGGAGATCTCGGTGGGTGGCCGGCAGGTGGTCGGTCTCGCAGACGATGAGGTACGCCGACTGCGCGGCCGGGACATGGCGATGATCTTCCAGGATCCACTGTCGGCGCTGCACCCGTACTACTCGGTGGGCCGGCAGATCGCCGAGGCGTACCGGGTGCACCACCCGAAGGCCAACCGGCGCGAAGCCCGCCAGCGGGCGGTCGACATGTTGGACCGGGTCGGTATTCCGCAGCCAGCGCGCCGCTTCGACCAGTACCCGCACGAGTTCTCCGGTGGCATGCGCCAGCGGGCGATGATCGCGATGTCGCTGGTCAACGACCCGGCACTGCTGATCGCCGACGAGCCGACCACCGCGCTGGACGTCACCGTCCAGGCGCAGATCCTGGACCTGCTGGCCGACCTCCAGGCCGAGTTCCACTCGGCGATCATCCTGATCACCCACGACCTCGGCGTGGTCGGCCAGGTCGCCGACGACGTGCTGGTCATGTACGGCGGGCGTGCCGTCGAGCGGGGCAGCGTCGAGCAGGTGCTCCGGGCGCCGCAGCATCCGTACACCTGGGGGTTGCTCTCCAGCGTGCCGTCGCTGCACGGCGACGCGGACGCGGACCTGGTGCCCATCCCCGGCAACCCGCCCAGCCTGATCAACCTGCCGTCCGGCTGCGCCTTCCACCCGCGCTGCCGCTACGCCGACCGGGCCGGCAGCCGCTCCCGCAGCGAGGTGCCCGAGTTGCGCCCGGCCGGAGCGGACGGCCACCTGGTGGCCTGCCACCTCAGCGCCGAGGAGCGTGCCACGTTCTACGCCGAGGACATCGCATCCGTGGGGGTGGCCCTGTGACCGACCAACCGCTGCTGCGGGTACGCGGGCTGAGCAAGCACTTCCCGGTACGCCAGGGGTTGCGCGCCACCGGTCTGGTGCGGGCGGTGGACGGGCTCGACTTCGACGTGCGCCCGGGCGAGACGCTCGGCCTGGTGGGGGAGTCGGGCTGCGGCAAGACCACCACCGGCCGGATGCTGGTGCGGCTGCTGGAGCCGACCAGCGGCAGCATCGAGTTCGACGGGCGGGACATCACCCACGCCGGCCGCCGCGAGTTGCGCCCACTGCGCCAGGAACTGCAGATCATCTTCCAGGACCCGTACGCCTCGCTGAACCCCCGGCACACCGTGGGCCGGATCGTGGCGATGCCCCTGCAGGTCAACGGGATCAAGCCGCCGGGCGGGATCAAGGCCCGGGTGCAGGAGTTGCTGGAGCTGGTCGGGCTGAACCCCGAGCACTACAACCGGTACCCGCACGAGTTCTCCGGTGGTCAGCGTCAACGCATCGGCATCGCCCGCGCGTTGGCCCTGCGCCCGAAGCTGATCGTCGCGGACGAGCCGGTGAGCGCGTTGGACGTCTCGATCCAGGCGCAGGTCGTCAACCTGCTGCGCGATCTGCAACGGGAGCTTGGCCTGGCCTTCGTCTTCATCGCGCACGACCTGGCCGTGGTCCGGCACTTCTGTCAGCGGGTCGCGGTCATGTACCTGGGCCGGATCGTGGAGATCGGCGACCGGGCGGACATCTACGAGCGCCCGCAGCACCCGTACACCCGGGCGTTGCTCTCGGCTATCCCGGACGTCACCCAGCTCGGCCCGGCGGGTCGCATCCGGCTGTCCGGTGACGTGCCCACGCCGCTGGACCCGCCGTCGGGCTGCCGGTTCCGTACCCGGTGCTGGAAGGCGCAGGACATCTGCGCCACCGAGGAGCCCGCGCTGGTCCCGCGCGACGGCGGCAACCAGGCCACCGCGTGTCACTTCCCCGAAGGGGAAGCAGAAAGCACGAGCCCCGAAGGGGAAGCTGCCAACACGAGCCCCGAAGGGGAAGCGGCCAGCACGAGCCCAGGTGGTGGGGCGTCCGCCGGGGCGACCGACGCGATCATCGAGGAGGTGTCGTCGTGAGCCTGTCCCCGGTGGAGGGCGTGGCGCTGGCCGAGATCGAGTCCGGCACCGACCCGGGCGAGCCGGCTGCGAAGGGCGTCGTCGGCCGCTCGCCCGGTCAGCTGGCCTGGCTGCGGCTGCGCCGCGACCGGACGGCGATGGTCAGCGGCGTACTCCTGGTCTTCTTCATGGTGTTGGGGTTGGCCGCCCCGCTGATCGAGATGGTCTACGGGATCGGCCCGCGCGAGCAGTTCCAGAACCTGCTGGACGGCTTCGGCATGCCCCTGGGTTACGCCGGCGGTGTCACCGGCGAGCACTGGTTCGGTCTGGAGCCGGGATTGGGCCGGGACATCTTCATCCGGCTGATCTACGGGCTGCGGACCTCGCTGTTCATCGCGTTCGCGGCGGCGCTGATCACGGCGACGATCGGGGTGGTGCTGGGTGCGCTCGCCGGCTACCTCGGCGGCTGGCTCGACGCGGTGATCAACTGGATCACCGACCTGACCCTGGCCATGCCCTTCCTCATCATCGCGCTGGCGCTCACGCCCACCATCACGCTGCGCTTTTACGGCGAGCGGGGCCAGGTGTCGTCCGCCTTCGGGGTGGGGGTGCTGATCGCCGTCTTCGCCATCTTCGGCTGGACCAGCACGGCTCGGCTGGTGCGCGGGCAGGTGATCGCGCTGCGTGAGCGGGAGTTCGTGGAGGCCGCCAAGGCCAGCGGGGCAGGGTTGGGGCACATGCTCTTTCGGCAGCTGCTACCGAACATCTGGGCGCCGATCCTGGTGTCGTTCTCCCTGGCGGTGCCGCAGTTCATCACCAGCGAGGCGGCGCTGTCGTTCATCGGCGTCGGCCTCAGCGACGAGACGCCGAGCTTCGGCCGAATGATCTACCGCAGTCTGGACTTCCTCCAGACCGACCCGGCGTACGTGTTCTTCCCGGGCATCATGATCTTCGCGCTGGTGTTCGCCTTCAACCTCTTCGGCGACGCGTTGCGGGACGCGCTCGACCCGAAGTCGTCCCGGTAGGGGTCAAAATCATGGCGCGATTTCTGCTCAAGCGACTCTTCTCCGCCACGCTGACCCTCTTCGCGGTGAGCGTGTTGACCTTCCTGATGTTCTTCGCCCTGCCGCGCGACCCGGTCAGCAGCATCTGCTCGAAGAACTGCAACCCGGAGCGGCTGGAGCGGGTTCGCGACGATCTGGGCCTGAACGACCCGCTGATCAGCCAGTATGCCGGTTACATGAAGGGCATCGTGACCGGTCGGGACCTGGGCAGCGCCCAGGGTGGCCGGTGTGACGCGCCCTGCCTGGGCTGGTCGTACGTCACCAACGAAGCCGTCTCGGACACCATCGCCCGGGTGCTGCCGGTGACGCTGAGCATCGTGATCCCGGCGGCCATCCTCTGGTTGCTGCTCGGCGTGGGGCTCGGCATGGTGTCCGCGCTGCGTCGGGGCACCTGGCTGGATCGGCTGGCGATCGGTTTCTCGTTGACCGGCGCGTCGTTGCAGCTGTACTTCGTGGGTGCGGTGCTGCTGCTGGTGTTCGTCTACAACCTGCGGCTGTTGCCGGTGCCGAGCTACACCTCGATATTCGACAACCCGGCGAAGTGGGCCAGCGGGCTGGTGCTGGCCTGGGTGGCGCTGGCCTTCCTCTTCTCGGCCATCTACGCCCGGTTGTCGCGGGCGCAGATGTTGGAGACGCTGTCGGAGGACTTCGTCCGGACCGCGCGGGCCAAGGGCCTGGCCAAACCCACCGTGTACGGGCGACACGCGCTGCGCGCGGCGATCACACCGGTGGTGACGATCGCCGGGTTGGACGTGGGCGGGGCGCTGGGCGGGACGGTGATCACCGAGACGACGTTCGGCATCCAGGGGCTGGGGCGTACGGCCGTGGACGCGGTGCGTTCAGGTGACCTGCCCACCATCATGGCCACCGTGTTGATCGCCGCGGTCTTCGTGGTGCTGGCGAACGTGCTGGTGGACCTGCTCTACGCGACCATCGACCCCCGGGTGCGGTTGCGTTGAGCCGTCGGTGACCAGGGCACGGTGCTGGCAAAATTTATCGACAACTGTTACATAAATCGTAGGTTTTCTTCCTTACGATCCTCGGGACGTCGGTGGTTCTCGCCCCGACGAAACCGCACGGCACATGGGTGAAGGGGGTACTTCATGCGACCACGCGTGGCGGTTGCCGCAGGCGGCGCGATCGCTCTGGTTGTGGCATTGGGTGCGTGCTCGAAGAACACGGGCGAGGGCACCACTGTGGACACCGAACGGCAGCAGACCGGGGTCATCGCGACCGACCCCAAGGACTCGCAGGGGCCGGCGGCCGAGGTGAGCGGCGCTGCGAAGGGCGGCACCTTCACCATCATCCGGGAGTCGCCGATCTCCCACCTGGATCCGCAGCGGACGTACTCGTTTGCCGGTCTGATGGCCAACCCGCTCTTCGCCCGCTACCTGACCACCTGGAAGGACGACGGCAAGGGCGGCCTGGTCCTGGTGGGCGACCTGGCCGAGACCCCGGGCAAGAACGTCAACAGCGACTGCAAGGTCTGGGAGTTCAAGGTCAAGGACGGGGTGAAGTTCGAGGACGGTCGCCCGATCACCTCCAAGGAGATCGCGTACGGCATCGCCCGCTCCTTCGACCCGGACCTGTCCGGCGGCCCGACCTACATCCAGGAGTGGCTGGCCGACAGCCCGCAGTTCGACACCAAGTGGGACTTCAAGAAGGACAAGACGTCGCTGCCGCCGGGCCTGAGCACGCCGGATGACAAGACGCTGCGCTTCGAGTTCGCCAAGCCCCGCTGCGACCTGCCGTTCGCGGTCTCGCTGCCGACCACCGCGCCGCTGCCGGCGGACAAGGACACCGGCGTCGACCTGGACAAGCAGCCGTTCTCGTCCGGCCCGTACAAGATCGCCAAGAACCAGGTCGGCGTGCAGCTCACCCTGGACCGCAACACCAACTGGGACCCGAACACCGACCCGGTGCGGCACCAGTACCCGGACCAGTTCGTCTGGACCTTCGGCCCCACCGCGGACGCCGCCAACAACCGGGTGATCGCCGACAACGGCGCCGACCAGAGCGCGCTCGCCTTCAACGCCGTGCCCGCCTCGCTGGTCGCCAAGGTGGTCGGTGACGCCACGCTGAAGTCGCGCAGCATCCTGTCGCCGACGCCGAGCGCCAACCAGCTCGTCATCAACAACCAGCGGGTCAAGGACCTCAAGGTCCGCCAGGCGCTCAACTACGCCATCGACCGCGAGGGCATGATCAAGGCGCTCGGCGGGCAGACCGTCGCCGCGCCGCTGACCACGCTCATGCCGCCGGCCACGATCGGCTACAAGGCGTACGAGGCGTACCCGGCGGGACCCAACGGTGACGTCGCCAAGGCCAAGGAGCTGCTCGGCGGTCAGACGCCCGAGCTGGTCCTCGGTGTCGCCGACAACTCGACCGAGCAGCAGCAGGGTGCCCAGCTCAAGGCCAACCTGGAACGGGCCGGCTTCAAGATCACGCTGCGGAACATCTCCGACGACGCGAAGCTCGACGAGATCAAGAAGAAGGACAACCCCTGGGACCTGTACATCGGTAACTGGGCGGCGGACTGGCCGAGCGGCGCGTCGATCCTGCCGGTGCTCTACGACGGCCGCACCATCAAGGCCGAGGGCAACAGCAACCAGTCCTACTTCAACGACCCGACGATCAACGCCGAGATGGACCGCATCCTGGCGCTGGCCCCGGCCGAGCAGGGCCCGGAGTGGGCCAAGCTCGACGAGCGGATCATGAAGGAGTACGCGCCGGTGGTGCCGCTCTACGTCGACGTGGCCTACAACGTGCACGGCTCCAAGGCCGGCGGAGTCTTCATCTCCAGCGTCTTCGGCTACCCGTCGTTCGTGAACGCGCACGTCAAGCCGTAAGGCACACCGCAGAGATTCAGGGGCCCCCTCCCGACAACGCCGTCGGGAGGGGGCCCTGTCGTCGTTCGGAAGTCCGGCCACCTGATCAGATCGGACCGCTACGGTCGGGTGCGCGGCAGGGCCCTTCGGTCAGGCTTGACGTCGAAAGGAGGCCTCGTGATCGCGGCACTCAACCAGCTTGTCGACCTACTCGAAGAGCACCTCACCGAGGAATTCGACGTCAACGCAGCGGCCAGGGCAGTCGGCACCACCGAGTACCACCTGCGCCGGATGTTCTCGTCGTTGGCCGGCATGCCGCTGTCCGAGTACGTGCGCCGACGCCGCATGACCGTCGCCGCCGCCGACATCGTTCGGGGCGAGGACGACCTGCTGAGCATCGCCGTCCGACACGGATACGGCTCGACCGAGGCGTTCGGACGTGCGTTCCGGGCGGTCCACGGTGCCAGCCCCGGCGACGTACGCCGCGATGGAGGCCCCCTTCGCACACAACCGCAGCTCAGGTTCCGCCTGACCGTCGAAGGGATCATCCCCATGCATACCCGCATCGTCGACCGCCCCACGTTCCGGCTGGTCGGACACGCGGCCCGGGTCCCACTCATCCACCACGGCATCAACCCACACATCCAGCAGCACATCGCCGGACTGCCACCGCAGGAGCATCTCCGGCTCAAGGCACTCAGCGACACCGAACCCGCCGGGCTGCTACAGGTCAGCGACGACGTCGAGGCCGAGGCCACCGAGGGCAGCGAACTGACCTACCTGCACGGGGTCGCGGTGTCCCGAGACACGCCGGTCCCCGACGACCTCGACGCCATCGAGGTGCCGGCCGGCCAGTGGGCGGTGTTCCGCACCGCCGGACCCCACCCGCAGGCCCTGCAGACAGCCTGGGCGGCGACCGCGACCGAGTGGTTCCCGTCCAACCCGTGGCGACTGCGGCCGGGCCCCTCGGTGGTTGCCATCCTCGACCGGGCGGAGGACTTCAGCACCGCGACCTGCGAACTGTGGCTGCCCATCGAGCCAGCGTGACGGACCCGGGCGTACGTGTCCGGTGAGCCTCAGGGGTCCCCCTCCCGACAACGCCGTCGGGAGGGGGCCCTTCTGTTCTGCTGGACAGGTCACGAGACCGGACCTCGGTGGGCGAGCGCGCCTGATCGCCCGCATCTGCGGTGTCTCGACGAGATCCCTGAACTCTCAGGCGGCATTCGCGGTGAGTGTCTGGTGCAGTGCGGCCAGGCCGTCCCGGTAGATGCCGCGGAACAGGGCGACGGCCTCCGCATCGGTGACGCCAACCGGCGTGAAGGTGCCGGACCACTGCACGCGGGCCCCGTCCTGTCCGGGCACCTCGTGCACCGTGATGGTGGAGAGGTAGTCGGTGATGGGGAATGGCGCCTGGAGGATGGAGTAGCTGTAGCTGCGGGCCTCGTTGTCGAAGGCTTCGAGGCGCTCGACGATGACGCCGCCGTCCTCGTTCTTGAGGGTGCGGACGCGTCCGCCCTCGCTGAGTTCGCTGCTGGGGATGTAGGGCAGCCAGTCGGGAAGCGAGTCGAAGCCGCCGATGAGCTGCCAGGTGCGCTCTGGCGTAACGGGGATGTCAATGAACTCGGTGGCGGTGGCCACGGGATTCTCCTCAGAAAGTCAGGCTGCGGGTACGGGCGCGGTGTCGGCGATCAACTTCTCCTCGCGCAGCGCCGTCCAGAAGGCGGCCGGCACCGTTTCGCCGAGGGCGGCCACGTCTTCCGCGATGCGGCCGGGCTTCGTGGCGCCGGGGATCGCGGCGACCGTGGCCGGGTGGGCGAGAGAGAACTGCAGCGCGGCGGCCTTGACGCTGACCCCGTGTCGCGCGGCGAGTGCCTTGATCCGCTACACCTTTGACCTGAACGGGCAGCCGTGGATCGCGGTGGGCGACTCACAGGACCCGGCCTGGCGGGACACGTTCGTCGCGTCGTGCGTGGCCGCCGGCTTCACGCCGGACATCGGCCTCAACGCGGCCGATCCGCTCACCGCGCTGGGCCTGGTCGCCTCCGGTCTCGGCCTCGCGCTCGTGCAGCGGAGCATGGTGCGTGGCACGACCCAGGGCATCGTGGTGCGGGAAATTCCCTGGTACGGGGGGTCCGTGCAGCTGTGGGCCGCGTGGCACCGGGTCGATCTTCGGCCCGTGGTGGCGTCATTCCGCGAAACCGTCCTCGGTGAACCGGGCGCCGACTGAGCGGTCACGAGGTGGTTGCCGGACACCAAGCAGGGCCAGATGCGGGCGTCTCCTACCGTGATGACATGCAGTGGTATCTCTTGATCGCCGGCATCGGGCTCGCGACGGGTGTCACGGTCCTCATGCTCAAGCGCAGACGTCGTCGGCCACTCAGCGCCGAGGAGACGGCAGCCCTCGCGCGAGCCGCCATGCGAGCCATGCGTCGTAACTCGCCGCGCTCTAGTCACGACACCTTCCATCGTGGCCGCGGCGTTCCCGACCGGCACTCTGCCGCCATCATCGAGAACGCCACCTATGGAGACGCCGCGAACTTCGATACCGGCGGTGGCGGAGGGGGAACGGACTGACGTTCGGGCCGTCGTCGCCGTCGCCGTCGTCGCCGTCGCCGTCGCCGTCGCGGTCCGGTAGGGGTGAGTGGTGGCCGTGAACTGGTCGCGCCGCTGCCAGCCGCTCGGCGGTGCCGTTCGCAGCCAACGGAGAACTGGGCGGCGGGCAGGCGCCACAGGAGATCTTGGACACTTTCCGTTAGGCGCGAACGGAAAGTGTCCAAGATTCACGAATGCAGTGCGCGCCAGCGGCGAGTACCCCGAGTCGCGGTCACTCTCGGGTGCGGAAGCAGGGCGGCTCACTCCAGGTGATCTTGGTGGTTCGGCCGTGAGCAGGTAGGTCGTCGTTGGGCGGATCGGCGCTCGCCACGTTGTCGTTGGGCGGGACGCAGCGCTTGCCACGTTGTCGTTGGGCGGATCAGGGCTCGCCAC
Source organism: Micromonospora sp. CPCC 205558 (assembly GCF_036902955.1). NCBI lineage: Bacteria > Bacillati > Actinomycetota > Actinomycetes > Micromonosporales > Micromonosporaceae > Micromonospora > Micromonospora sp. CPCC 205558. The sequence continues at coordinate 114,063 of NZ_JBAKHR010000011.1, read as the reverse complement.
GTTGTCGTTGGTGGAGGTTAGGGTCCGGGCCGTGGATGACACCTCGATGGCGCGGCAGACCGCCCACGCCTACGTCGATCTTCTGGAGCGCCGCGACTGGGCCGGGTTGGCCACCCTGCTCACCGATGATGTGGTCTACGAGATGCCGCAGACCCGGGAGCGCATTCGCGGCAGGGACGCTTTTCTGCGGTTCAACATTGAGTACCCCGGTGACTGGCACCTGCACCCGCGACGGGTGATCGCCGATGGCCGCCTCGCTGCCCTGTTGCTCGACGTTCGGGTCGGTGTTGAGCAGCAGGAGGCGTGCGTCTGGTTGGAGATTTCCGAAGACGGGCTGATCGCCAAGATCATCGACTACTGGCCCGAGCCGTACGACCCGCCGCCGGGCCGGGAACACCTCGTGGAACGGTGGTGATTGCGCCGTTCACCGCAGATGGGTACGGAGAAATTCCAGCTCCAGGGGGAGCAGCCGCTCGGCGGTGCCGTTCGCGGCCATGTGGGTGGCCCCGGTCAACGGCAGCACGGCGTGCGGTCGGCCGGCGCTCAGCAGAGCTGCGGAGAGCCGCAACGTGTGCGCGGCCACCACGTTGTCGTCCGCCATCCCGTGCACCAGCAGCAAAGGGCGGGCCTGGTCCGGGCTGGTGACCGGCTCGGCGGCCAACTCGACCAGCGAGTGGTGCGCGTAGATGTCCAGGCCGTCTTCCGGCAACCCCAGATAACGCTCGGTGTACGCGGTGTCGTACAGCGCCCAGTCGGTCACCGGGGCGCCCGCGATGCCGCACTTGAACAGCTCCGGGTGGCGTAGCACCGCCAACCCGGCCAGCCACCCGCCGAACGACCAGCCGCGCACCGCCACCCGTTCCAGGTCCAGATCGGGGTGCTTACCGGCGAGCGCGGTCAGCGCGTCGATCTGGTCGGCGAGGATCACGTCGGCGACCCGCCGGTGGATCGCCTTCTCGAACGACGGCGCCACGCCCGGCGTACCCCGGTTGTCGATGGTGACCACCGCGAAGCCGGCGTCGGCCCACCACTGCCGCTCCAACCACGCGGCCCGCGCCGCCACGACCTCCTGGTGCCCGGGGCCGCCGTAGATGTCCAGCAGCACCGGCAGCCGCCGGCCCGTCACGTGGTTGTCCGGGTAGAGCACCGCCGCCGGCAGCCGCCGATCGGTCACCCGTTCCAGCAGCGGCAGCGGCGAGTAGGGCGGGGTGGCGGCGAACGAGCGCAGCTCGGCGATCTCCTGATTGCCGCGGCGGACCGTCCAGCGCACCCCGGCGTGATCGAGAGAGGCGACGCCGACGGCCAGCACGTCCCCGCCGACCGAGGCCGTGTACCAGCCGGAGTCGGTGGTGAGCCGGCGCGCGTCCACCCCGCCGCCGATGGTGGTGCGGATCCGGAACAGGTGGCGCTCGCTCGGCTCGCCGTCGCTCGCCTCCACCAGCAGGTCGGCCGGGCCGGCGGCGGCCGGCAGCCGACCAACCACCCGCCGCACGTACAGCGACGGCGGGGTGAGCAGGGTGCCGTCCGCGAACAGGCACCGGGCGTCGTACCCGTCGTGGGCCAGCTCCCCGCCGACCAGCACCCGGCCGTCCGGCAGATGGGCGGGGGTGCCGGCGATCGGTTCGACCCAGCGCGGATCGGCCAGCTCGGCGTGCACCTGCGTCTCACCCGTTCGTGGGTCCACCGCCAGCACCAACCCGTGCTGCTGCGAGCGGCGCAGCACGGTGATCAACGGGCTGCCCTCACCCCAGCTGACCCCGGTCAGGTACGGGTACGTCTCCCGGTCCCAGTGCACGTCGACCCAGCCGTCGTCCAGGTCCAGTAGGTGCAGGCTGACCTCCGCGTTCGGCCCACCAGCCCGGGGGTACGCGACGGCCGTCGGCGGGCTGGCCGGCTGCGCCGGGTCGTGCAGGTGCCACCGCTCCAGGCGGGACTCGTCGACCCGGGCAGCGAGCACCGAACGACCGTCCGGCGCCCACCAGTACCCCCGATACCGGCCGAACTCCTCCGACGCGATGTGCTCGGCCAACCCCCAGCTCACCCCGGCGTCCTCGCCGGCCAGCAGGGTGTCGGTGCCGTCGGGGTCGATCACCCGCAGCTCACCCCGACGCACCCCGTCGGCCGCGTCCGTCACGTACGCCAGCCGTTGCCCGCTCGGGTCCGGACGTGGGTCCAGCACCGGGCCGACGGCCGCCACCTCCACCACGTCGCCGTGCACCAGGTCGGCCCGGAACAGCCGCCCGGCCAGCGCGAACACCGCAACCCGGCCGGCCGCGTCCAACGCGTACGAGCCGATGCCGGCGGCGCTGAGCCGCAGCCGCTCGCGCAGCGCGCGTTCACCGGGGGAGAGGGACCGGGCATCCCCGCCCTCGCCCAGCAGGGTCGCCGGATCGGCGACCAGCCGCTCCTCGCCGGTGCCCACGTCCAGCAGCCAGAGCGCGTCCGCCGGATCCTCGGGCCCGGCGGAGCGCAGGAAGATCACCCGGGAGCCGTCCTCAGCCACTGAGACAGCGCGCGGCGCGCCGTGGCTGAACCGGCGGGTGCGGGCGGCCAGCTCCGGAAAGTCCACACGCCAAATCGTAGAGCCGGAGCGGGGGTGATGTGGCCGACCTGGGTGGACGCGTCAGCCTTGGCTGGGCCGAACCGCCAGTTAGAGTGACCGTCGTGACGATGCTGCCCGACCGCCGCCTGCTGCTGGTCCACGCGCACCCCGACGACGAGTCGATCGGCACCGGCTCGACGATGGCCCACTACGCCGCCGCCGGCGCGCACGTCACGCTGGTGACCTGCACGCTCGGCGAGGAGGGCGAGATCCACGTGCCAGCGCTGGCCCAGCTCGCCGCCGCCGAGGCCGACCAGCTCGGCGGGTACCGCGTCGCCGAGCTGGCCGCCGCGTGCGCCGCGCTCGGCGTCAGCGACCACCGCTTCCTCGGCGGTGCCGGGCGCTACCGCGACTCCGGGATGATGGGGCTCGCGACCAACGAGCACCCCCGGGCGTTCTGGCAGGCCGACCTCGACGAGGCCGCCGGGCATCTGGTGGAGATCATGCGGGAGGTACGCCCGCAGGTGCTCGTCACATACGACCCGAAAGGCTTCTACGGCCACCCCGACCACATCCAGGCGCACCGGGTGGCCATGCGCGCCGTCGAGCTGGCCGCCGCCGAGGGTTGCGCCCCGGTCAAGGTCTACTGGACGGCCATGCCGCTCAGCGTCCTGGAGGCCGGCATGGCGCACTTCGCCGAGTCCGCCGACAACCCGTTCGGCGGCATCGAGGACATCGCCGACCTGCCCTTCGGCACCCCGGACGCCCAGATCGCCGCCCGAATCGACGGCACCGACCAGCACCTGGCCAAGGAGGCCGCGATGCGGGCGCACGCCACTCAGATCCCGGCCAACTCCTGGCTCTACTCGATCGCGGGCAACTTCGGCGGCGAGTTCATGGGCGTGGAGTTCTTCACCCTCGCGGTCGGCGAGAAGGGGCCGGGCACCGGGCCGTACGGCTGGGAGGACGACCTCTTCGCCGGCCTGCCTGCGGAGGCCGCCCCGGACCGGTCCCCGGTCGCGGCGGCGGGTCTGCGGTGACCCTGCCGGCCGCACCGATGACGGTCCTCGACGATCAGGAAGCTCCGCCGCCGGCGGGGCCACCGCCGCGCCTGCTGGACCTGGGCATCCGGCTGGTCGGCGCGGTCGTCGTGGTCGTCGCCGGCGTGGTGACCGGCGTGCTGGAGCTGCTGCTCGCAACAGCCCGCGTCGGCGGGCAACTGATCGGCGTGTCGGTGCTCCTCGCCATCGGCGCCAACATCATCTTGAGCTGGTTCGCGTACGAGGCGGTCGGCCGTCGCTGGGCGGTGGCGCTGCCGGCGGTGCCGTGGTTCGCGCTGATGGCGGTCGCGGCCATCCGGACCAACGAGGGCGACCTGCTGCTGGCCGGCGACAACTGGGTCGGGCTGGCCATGATCGTGGCGGGCGCGATGACGTTCGCGGTGATGGGTTTCCGGCAGATCCTCGCCCCGCAGCCGCCGCTGCTCGGCAGCTGACGCCCGGCTGCTTCGTCGGCGGACGTCGGGCTGATGACGTCTCCCAGGTAAGGATGGTAGATATTCCTGCCAGGGATGCGGTCCCCACGATGGGGCGTACGGCAGGAGGGTCCGGCGATGGACAAACGGTGGCGTGACCTCGGGGTGCTCGTAGCGGCGCTGTTCGCGGTCAACGTGGTCGCCCGACTGATCACCCAGTTCGGCTTCGACGGTGACGACACCGCCGCCGACCGGGTGTCGCTGGCGATGTTCGCGGTGATCGGGCTGATCCTCGCCGTGGTCGCCTTCCGCTGGGGTCGTCGCCGGCCGTTGGCGGGTTGGGCCGCTGACATGGCCCTCGTGGTGCCGGTGGCGATGCTGCTGACCGTGTTGGTCGGGGCCCTGCTGGTCGGTCACAACCCGTTCGCCGGCGGTGCGGCGACCTTCTTCGCCCAGATCTGGCTCTACCTGCTCGCCAGCGGCGCGGGGTTGTTGATCGGTTACCTGGTGCTCACCGCGCTCGGCCGTGACTACCGCTCTCAGCAGCTCAAGCGGTACGCGGAGGTCAAGGCCGCCAAGCCCCGCCGGGTCGTCCGCCGCTGACCCAGCCGGCCCTGCCGGGCCGAGTCGGGCCGGGCCGGGCCTGGGTCAGTTCGGGGCGACCCGGGTCAGGTAGGTGTGGTGGGTGACGAAGCCGAGTCGCTGGTAGAGCGCGACCGCCGCCGTGTTGCGCTGCTCGACCTGAAGGAACGCGTGCGTCGCGCCGCTGGACGCCCCCCAACTGGCCAGGTCGTGGATCACGCGGCGGGCCAACCCCTGTCGGCGGGCCGCCGGCAGGACCTCGATCAGGCTCAGGCCCAGCCAACGCCCCTGGCCGGTCACCGTGCCGCGGCCGACGGCCACCAGCGCGCCGTCGGCGTACACGTGGGCGAAGCGGACCTGGTCCACGGCGGTGAGCACGTGTCGGGCGGCGTCCGGAAGGCCGCCCTTGCGGCCGGCGGCGATCGCCAACCACGCGTCGCTGGGCGCGGTGGCCAGCTCGACGCTCGCTGCGCGCGACCCGCCGGCCACCCCGCCGCCCTGCCCGCCACCCCGTTCGCCGGCCGACCCGCCACCCAGTGTCGACGTCAGCGAGGGTAGCGGCGCGGTCTGCACCAGCGTCGGTGGGCGGGCGCCCCAGCCGCGGGCGTCCAGTTCGGCGCCGACCGGTGCGGCGAGCGGCAGCGGCGTGTTGATCAACGCGGGTTGGCCCAGGTCGGCGTACCAGCGCTCCACCGCGTCCACCGCTGCGGCCAGTGGTCGGTCCGGATCGCCGATCGGCAGTGCCGAATTGGCGCGCCCGGTCCAGCCCTCGGCCGACCGGAGCAACCAGTCACCGAGCCGGCCCCGGGTCGGTGCCGGCCAGGCCTCGTCGGCGGCCCGCTCCAACGCCACGACCGCGGCGGCGGTCGGCCGCCGGGTCGGCGGTACACGCTTGGCCCGGTGGACCTGCGCCACCGGAACCCGCAGCTGCCCCTGCGCGGTGGCCAGCGTGAGATGAGTCTCGCTCAGCTCGACCAACTCGCCGAGGGCGTCGGAGAATAGCGGGCGGCCCTCGCGAATCCCCACAATCCGGCGGACCACGATCCGGTGTCCCACATCCTGCTGTCGGAGCACGATCGACCCCCTCCCCGGCGAGATACTAGGCTCTTACCGTCGCGGGAGATCGCGACGTGTCTTGCGGAGGAGAAGACCGGTGACCTACATCATCGCCGAGCCGTGCGTGGATGTGCTCGACAAGGCATGCATCGAGGAGTGCCCGGTCGACTGCATTTACGAGGGCAACCGGATGCTCTACATCCACCCCGACGAGTGCGTCGACTGTGGTGCCTGTGAGCCCGTCTGCCCCGTGGAGGCGATCTTCTACGAGGACGACGTCCCGGAGCAGTGGAAGGACTACACCGGCGCGAACTACGAGTTCTTCGAGGACCTGGGCTCGCCCGGTGGCGCCTCGAAGATCGGCAAGGTGGAGAAGGACGCCACCTTCGTCGCCGCGCAGCCGCCACGCGGCGAGGGGCACTGAACCGGCCCGCGCCGGTCTCGTCGCGGCTGCCCGAGTTCACCTGGGACACCCTGGACGCCGCGGCCACGCTGGCCGCGGCGCATCCGGAGGGCCTGATCAACCTCTCCATGGGTACGCCTGTCGACCCGGTGCCCGAGGTGATCCGGCGGGCGTTGGCTGACGCGTCCGATGCTCCCGGTTACCCGCTGACCGCCGGCACCCCAGCGTTGCGGGCCGCCATCGCGGCGTGGGTGGCCCGAGCCTGTGGCGCCGGCGTCGACGGTCTCGGTGTGCTGCCGACGATCGGCTCGAAGGAGCTGGTGGCCTGGCTGCCCACGCTGCTCGGCATCGGCCCGGGTGACGTGGTGGTGGTGCCGTCGATCGCGTACCCCACCTATGAAGACGGCGCCCGGCTGGCCGGTGCCACCGTCGTCCGTACCGACTCGCTCACCTCGCTCGGGCCGACCCCGCGGGTCCGGTTGGTCTGGGTCAACTCGCCCGGCAACCCGACCGGCCGGGTGCTGCCCGCGGCGCACCTGCGCAAGGTGGTCGACTGGGCCCGCGAACGCGGCGCGGTCGTCGCGAGCGACGAGTGCTACCTGCCCCTGGGCTGGTCGGCCGAGCCCGTTTCGGTGCTGTCTCCGCAGGTCAGCGGGGGCAACTATGCCGGCGTGCTCGCCGTGCACTCGCTCTCCAAGCGGTCCAACCTCGCTGGCTACCGGGCCGGGTTCGTCGCCGGTGACCCGGCGCTCGTCGCCGAGTTGCTCAAGGTGCGCAAGCACGCGGGCATGATCGTGCCCGCGCCGGTGCAGGCGGCCATGGTGGCCGCGCTGGAGGACGAGCGACACGCCGAGGAGCAGCGGGAGCGTTACCGCGCCCGGCGGGAGGTGCTCACCGCGGCGTTCACCGGTGCCGGGTTCACCGTCGAGCACTCCGAGGCGGGCCTCTACCTCTGGCTGACCAGGGGTGAGGACTGCTGGCAGACGGTCGACTGGCTGGCCCGACGTGGCATCCTGGTCGCCGCCGGCGTCTTCTACGGCCCCACGGCCGGGCAGTATGTCCGGGTCGCGCTGACCGAGTCCGACGAGCACATCGCCAGCGTCGCGGCCCGCCTCGCCTGATCGCGGTCCGGGCGGTCGATCCGGTAGGTCGACCGCCCGCACGCGTCAGTCGCTGATCTGGCGGAAGACCCGCAGCAGGGTGTTCCGGCTCTGCTTCTCCAGCAGTTCGCTGGAGTACAGCTCCTGGATGGCGAGCACCCGGCCGTCGTGCATGGTCAGCTCCGCCTTCAGCGGCACCTCCCGCTTGACGTCCACGGAGACGATCTCCTCGTACGGCAGGAACGTGTGCCGGGCGGCCAGCTCCGCGATCGGCACCGAGCCGACCAATTCGCGGAGCCTCTTCTCGCCCTGACTGGCCTTGCCGGGGTCGGCGACCAGGACCAGCCCTCGGTCGAGGACGAGGACGTCGTGCTCCGTACCGTCGATCTTGATGTTGGCCAGTGCGCCGATCAGGTCGGCGTCCCGCCCGGAGACCCGGTCCTCCACCACCGTCGCGCCGGCGGGGTCGATGCCCAACTCGGCGAGGCGGGCCAGCGCCACGTCCAGGGTTTGCGGCGCGACAGCCAGCTTGGCGATCTCGGCGAGGTCCCATGGTTGCCCTTCCGGCCCGACGAGCTGGGCCGGGCCGGACCAGGAGAGCTGCCAGTGGGCCCGACCGGAGCGGACGGCCGCGTTGTCGAGCAGCGTCTCCATCGTCCCGGCGAACCGGGCGGCGGCCTCCTCGTCGGTGGCGTCGCCGAAGAACTGTTCGGCGAACTCGCCCAACCGGCCGGAGCGCACCAGGTCCAGCACCGTCGTGAGGCCCGGCCCGCTGACGCCGGTGAAACGCCCCACCGCCCGGTAGACGCTGTCCGACTGCCGTTGCACCCCGGCCGCGACCGCCGCGGCGATGAACTGCGGCCAGGGCAGCAGCTGACGGTGGCCGTGGTCGACCACGATGCCCTGCAACTGCCGACCGGCGGTGTCGATGTCGGCGAGCAGCAGCGCGGCGGGCCGGTCGTCGGACGTGGCCGCTCCCGCCGGCAGACCCGCCATCGCGGCAACCCGGACGCCGATCGGCGGGTGGGTGTTCCACCGTGATGGCTTCCGGTCGGGGGTGTTCTCCCGCAGCTGGGCGATCTCGTCCTGCCGGCCGCGCAGCAGTTGGCCGAAGCCGCCGAAGAGGTCGTCCGGCGCCAGCTCGGCGGACCAGCCCGGCTCGACGTACCGGCGCATGAAGAAGCCCCAGGCAGCGTCGAGCGCCGGCAGGGCACGCAGCGCGGAGGTCGCGGCGTCAGGCCCGGCCAGCAGTACGGAGGACCGGTCGGCCTCCAGCTCCTGCCGGCGGGACGCGGCGTTGTCCACCATCAGGTAGAGCCGCGAGTAGCCCTTGAAGACCCAGCCGATCGGGTTGCGTGGGCTGATCCGGCTCAGCGTCTCCGCGATTGCCAGCCGACCCCGGTACGCCACCGCGCCGAGGCGGGTGTGCTTGCCGGAATAGTGGCCCAGCTCGTGCGCGAGCACCGAGCGCAACTGGTCCATCCGCAACGCCTGGAGCAGCGGCAGGCCGACATACAGGGTGCGTCGTCCACCAACCAGGCCGAGCAGTCGGCTCTGCTCGGCGACCGCGGCGTTCACCTCGGGCACCAGCCGGATCTCGTCCGGGGCGCGGGTGTCGACGGCGGTCGCCAGCTCGCGGACGGCGGCCCACAAGCCCGGGGCCTCCCGTTCGGTGAGGATCAGGCCCGGGGCCGGCTCGTTCTTCGCGCGCATCGCCCGCCAGAGCCCGACGGCCACCGCGCCCAGCGCGACGACCAGGGGCAGCAGTACCTTGCCGGTGACGAGGCTGTTGGTGTGATTGAACAGCCAGACCCCGAGCGCGGCGACGGCGGCGAGCTGCAGGAGCGCGACGACGTAGAAGCCGATCAACATGACCACCGAGGCGAGCGCCCGGTATGTCGCGGACATTTCGTTTCCCTCCGCTGTGTGCCCGCATCGGAGCGGCGGGCGGCGGTGCGGACCGTACGACGTCGGTTCCGAAGTGGACAACCCCTTTCGGGTCGGCCTCGTCAAGATCTACGGTCGGCCCGATCGACTCAGCGGGCCGGGGGCCGGCGGGCCCGAGCGATATCCTCGGCCCGGACCTGGTCGGGGCCGTGGCGGCCCCGCACCCCAGCAGGAACGTCGAGGTGTGCGGATGGTGGACGAACCGGGCGCGCGGGTACGGGCGGCGGTGGTCGGCACCGGCCTGATCGGTGGTTCGGTGCTGCTCCGGATGGTGGCCGCCGGCGTCGACGTGATCGGGTGGGACCCCGACGAGGCGACCCGGCGGGAGACTCGCCGGGTGGGCGTACCCGCGCCGGAGCGGCTGGTCGACGCGGTGGCTGACCGGGACGTGGTCTTCCTGTGCGGGCCGCTGCCCACCCTGCCGGCGACGCTGGTCGAGGTGGCGGCGATGACCGGTGAGCGTTGTGTGCTGACCGACGTCGGCAGCACCAAGGAGCAGGTGGCCGCGTTCGCCGCCGCGCAGGGGCTGACCCACCGGTTCGTGCCCGGGCACCCGATGGCGGGTACCGATCGGGCCGGCTTGACGGCCGCGCGGCCGGACCTGCTCACCGGCGCGGCCTGGGTGCTCTGCCCGGCACCCGGTCCGGCGACCACCGCGTTCCGCTGGCTGGCCGAACTGCTGGTGGAGCTCTTCGAGGCGCGGGTGGTGCCGATGTCCGCCACCGAGCACGACTCGGCCGCCGCGCTCGCCTCGCACGTGCCGCACCTGCTCGCCGGCGCGCTGGCCGGGGCGGTGCAGCGCGCACCGCTGCGCGACGCGATACTCGCGCTCGCCGCCGGCAGCTTCTCCGACGGCACCCGGGTCGCCGGAACGCCGGCCGATCGGACCGCCAACATGCTGCTGGGCAACCGGGACCGGGTGCTGCGCGAGTTGGCCGAGGTCACCGCCTTCCTGGACGACCTGGCCGCCGCTCTGCGCGCCGACGACGCTCCAGGGCTCACCGCGCGCTACGACGAGGCGCGGGCCTCCCGCGCGGCGTTGCGCGACCGGCGGTTCGACGCGTACGACCGGCAGTTCCCGGCCGGTGGTGACCACGCCGCAGAGGTGTCCTGGCTGCGCGAGCTGGGGGTCGCCGGCGGCCACCTGACCGGCCTGCACGTCGACGCGGACACTGTCTCCTACGCGGCGCGGCGCCCCGTGGCTGACTAGGCTGAGGGCATGGCGGTGGACAGTCCGGTGGTGCAGGTGCGCGGCGAGGCGTACCGGGAGGTGCCGCCCGAGCTGGCCCGGTTCACGGTCACCGCGACAGCCCGCGACCGGGACCGGGAGGCGACGCTGACCCGGTTGGCCGAGCGGGCCGCGGCGGTCCGGGTGCTGCTGGACGGCTCCGGGCCGGTGGTGGCGCGGCGGGAGACCGGCGACCTGCGGGTGCGGCCGGAGACCCGGCGCTCGGGTGAGCGGGTGGTCGCCTGGCACGGCAGCGTCACCACCACCGTCACGGTCACCGACTTCACCGCGCTGGGTGAGCTGATGCTCCGGCTCGCCGACCAGGACCAGGTCGAGGTGGCGGGTCCGTGGTGGGAGCTTCGTCCGGACAGCCCCGCCCATCGTGCGGCCCGGCACGCCGCGATCAGCGACGCGCTGCTGCGCGCCCGGGAGTACGCGGAGGCGTTGGGCGCCCAGGTCACCTCGTTGATCGAGCTGGCCGATGCGGGCCCCGCCGACCGGCCGATGTTCGCCCGTGCTGCCTTCGCCGGGGGCGGCGGCGCGGGTGGTGGCCCACCGGAGCTTGAATTGGACCCGCAGCCGCAGACCGTGCAGGCGGCGGTTCAGGCGCGGTTCACCATCAGCGACCCGGTTCTGGGCTGATGCCGCCGGCCCGGGTGCTGTCCGCCGACGAGTTGGTGGCGCGGGCGTCGGCGCTGGCCGAGGCCGGGCCGCGACAACTGCTCGGCATCGCCGGTGCGCCGGGTGCCGGCAAGTCCACCCTGGCGGAGCGGATCGTCGCCGAGCTCGGGTCGACCGCCTGCCTGGTGCCGATGGACGGCTTCCACCTGGCGCAGTCGCAGCTGGTCCGCCTGGGCCGCGCCGACCGCAAGGGCGCGGTCGACACGTTCGACGCCAACGGGTACGTCTCGCTGCTGCGCCGATTGCGCCGGTTGGAGCCGACGTCGGTCTACGCCCCGGAGTTCCGCCGGGAGTTGGAGGAGCCGGTGGCCGGCGCGATCGAGGTGCTGCCGTCGGTCCGGCTGGTCGTGACCGAGGGCAACTACCTGCTGTTGGAGGATTTCCCCTGGCAGGAAGTTCGACCGCTGCTGCACGAGGCGTGGTTTCTCGACCTGGACGCCGAGATGCGGCACCGCCGGCTGACCGCACGGCACGAGGCATTCGGACGATCTCCGGAGCAGGCGCGGGCGTGGGCGCTGGGCAGCGACGAGTCGAACGCGGCCCTGATCACCCCCACGGCCGACCGGGCTGACCTGGTGGTCCGCCTGGCGGAGCCCCCGCCGGCTTAGTCGAGTTGACGGACCGGCCGGGCGGGGTTGCCGACCGCCACCACATTGGCGGGCAGGTCCCGGGTGACCACCGCGCCCGCGCCGACGACGGTGTTCGCGCCGATCGTCACGCCGGCCAGCACGATCGCGCCGCCGCCGAGCCACACGTTGTCGCCGATGGTGATCGGCTTGGCCGCCTCCCACTTGTCCCGGCGCGGGCCGGGCTCGACCGGATGCGTCGGGGTGAGCAACTGCACGTTCGGGCCGACCTGGACGTCCGCGCCGAGGGTGATCCGACCAACGTCGAGGAAGACCGCGTTGTAGTTGACGAAGCTGCGCGGGCCGATTCGGATCTGCCAGCCGTAGTCGCAGTAGAACGGTGGGCGGATCCAGGTGCCTTCGCCCAGTTCGCCGAGGAGTTCGCGCAGTGCCGCGATCCGTGCCTGGGGGTCGGCCGCGGGGCTGGTGTTGAAGCGTTCCATCAGCCGGGCGGCCCGGTCCAGGTCGGCGATGATCTCGGGATCGTCGGCGATGTACGGCTCGCCGGCGAGCATCTTGTCCTTCATCGAGGTCACCGCTCGATCATGCCGGCCCGGTTTGCCAGCTCGTGGCGGGTCCGTCACTTTTCGTACGTCGGCTGGCCGGGTCCGCGGCTGAACACCGCAGACCCGGCAGGTCCGTCAGTCGTTGGCGTGCAGGGCGGCGTTCAGCTCGATGCCCCGGCCGGTGCGCGGCCGGGCCTCCAGCCCGCCGGTCACCGAGTTGCGCCAGAACAGCAGGCCGTCGACGCCGGACAACTCCCGGGCCTTGACCACCCGGCCGTCCGGGAGGGTGATCTTCGACGCGGCGGTGATGTAGCAGCCGGCCTCGACGACGCAGTCGTCGCCGAGCGAGATCCCGACGCCGGCGTTCGCGCCGACCAGGCTCCGCTCGCCGATGCTGATCTTGTCGGTGCCGCCGCCGGAGAGGGTGCCCATGATGGAGGCCCCGCCGCCGATGTCGGAGCCGTCGCCGACCAGCACGCCCTGCACGATCCGCCCCTCGACCATCGAGGTGCCGACGGTGCCGGCGTTGAAGTTCACGAAGCCCTCGTGCATGACGGTCGTGCCGGCGGCCAGGTGGGCGCCGAGCCGCACCCGGTCCGCGTCGGCGATCCGCACACCGGAGGGCACCACGTAGTCGGTCATCCGGGGGAACTTGTCCACCCCGTACACCGACAGGTGTCGGCCGGCGGCCCGCTCGATCACCCGCAGCTCGTCCACCCGCTCCGGTGGGCACGGCCCGGCGGACGTCCAGGCCACGTTGGCCAGCTTGCCGAAGATGCCGTCGAGGTTGAGCTGGTTGGGTCGCACCAGGCGGTGGGAGAGCAGGTGCAACCGGAGGTACGCGTCGGACGCGTCCTTGATCGGGTCGTCCAGCGAGCCGATCACGGTGACCACCTGCACGGTACGCAGACCGGGAAGGGACCGGTCACCGAGCGCGGCCGGCGGCAGGTCGAGCACGTCCGCCTTGTCCTCGCCGGCGACCAGCGGCAGCTCGCCCAGGCCCAGCTTGCCGGTCGGGTACCAGGTATCGAGCACCTGCTCGTCTGCGGTGACCGTAGCCAGGCCGATGCCCCAGGCGGAATCTGCGGACGTCACTGTTACACCTCTCGGTCACGGCCGGGCTGACCTCGGCTCGCTCCTCGCGCTGACAGACCTGAAGGTACCGTGCGAACCATGGAGAACCCGCTGACCCCCGAGGTCCTCGCCGATCCGGTGCAGCTGACCCGCGCTCTGGTCGACATAGAGTCCGTGTCCCTGAACGAGAAGGCGATCGCCGACTGTGTCGAAGAGGTGCTGCGGGGCGTACCGCACCTGACCACCCACCGGCACGGCAACACGGTGATGGCGCGCACCGACCTCGGTCGGTCGCAGCGTGTCGTGCTGGCCGGGCACCTCGACACGGTGCCGTTGAACAACAACTTCCCGTCGACCATGCGCGGCGACCTGATGTACGGCTGCGGCACCTCCGACATGAAGTCCGGCACCGCGTACGCGCTGCACCTGGCGGTGACGCTGCCCGAGCCGCGCTACGACGTGACGTACTTCTTCTACGAGGCCGAGGAGATCGAGTCCCGGTACAACGGCCTGAACCTCGTCGCCGAGGCGTTCCCGGAGTGGTTGCAGGCGGATTTCGCGGTGTTGCTGGAGCCGACGTACGGCATCGTCGAGGCGGGCTGCCAGGGCACCATGCGGGCCATCGTGACGACGACCGGTGAGCGGGCGCACGCGGCGCGGTCCTGGCACGGCGTGAACGCCATCCACGCGGCCGGTGAGGTGCTGCGGCGTCTCCAGACGTACGAGGCGCGCCGGGTCACCATCGAGGGGTGCGAATTCCGCGAGGGCATGAACGCGGTACGGATCAACGGTGGTGTCGCCGGCAACGTGATCCCCGATCTCTGCGAGGTCGAGGTCAACTACCGGTACGCGCCGGATCGTGACCCGGCTGCGGCGGAGGAGCACCTGCGGGAGGTCTTCGCCGGCTTCGAGGTAGCGGTGACCGATGCGGCGGCTGGTGCGGCCCCGGGGCTGGAGGCGGCTCCGGCGAAGGAGTTTCTGGCGGCGGTCGGCGCCGCGCCGATCGGCAAGCTGGGCTGGACGGACGTGGCCCGGTTCGCGGCGATGGGCATTCCGGCGCTGAACTTCGGCCCGGGCGACCCGAACCTGGCCCACCACAAGGATGAGCACGTCGAGATCAGCAAGATCCGCGACGGCGCGGCAACCCTGCACCGCTGGCTGGCCCCGGCCTGACCCCAACCCCACCTGCCCACCGGGCCCCCGGCCCGCTCGCCGGTGATCAAGAGGTTTGCGTCAGCCTGGCCCGTTGTCGGCGACGCAAACCTCTTGATCGGCTCCGGACGGGGTGGGGGAGGCGGGGATTGGGTTCTGCTGGCGGGTGCGGCGGCGTTCGGCCACCACGTCTCGGATCCGTCGCTGCATCTGGCGACGGATCCGGATCATCTCGCTGTTGCTGATCACGCTGTCTCCTCCCCCGAAGGCGCGCGCCGGGGCATACCCGGTATGTGAATAGTAAGACGTACGGGAGCGTCGAATAGTTGCCCTTGATCCGGAACAATTTCTCGGCGTCCCCGCCCCGCGCACCCGACCGGTGCTGCTCCACTACGGTTGCTCCATGAGCCAGAGCAACGGGCGGGAGGCCGGTCGCGGTCCGGGCCAGGAGCGGCATCGCGGTGCGGTCACCCTGCGCAGGGGGGCGATCCCGAGCAGCACCGCGGACCAGCGTCTGCTGGATTCGCGGGGGCGCGGCGACTGGAAGACCAAGGACGCGTGGCGCGCGCTGCGCATCCTCGCCGAGTTCGTCGAGGGTTTCGACACCCTCGCCGACGTGCCGTCGGCGGTCAGCGTCTTCGGCTCCGCGCGCAGCGCGCCGGACAGCGCCGAGTGTCAGTTGGCCGAGGAGTTGGGCGGCGCGCTGGCCCGAGCCGGCTACGCGGTGATCACCGGAGGTGGGCCGGGGGTGATGGAGGCCGCCAACCGCGGGGCCAGCGAGGCCGGTGGGCTCTCCGTGGGCCTCGGCATCGAGCTTCCGTTCGAGCAGGGCATCAACGAGTGGGTCGACCTGGCCATCGACTTCCGCTACTTCTTCGCCCGTAAGACGATGTTCGTCAAGTACGCGCAGGCGTTCGTCGTGCTGCCCGGTGGGTTCGGCACCATGGACGAGCTGTTCGAGGCGCTCACCCTGGTGCAGACCGGCAAGGTCACCCGGTTCCCGGTGGTGCTCATGGGTGTCGCCTACTGGCAGGGCCTGCTGGACTGGCTGCGCGACACGATGGCCGCCACCGGCAAGATCGGGCCGGTCGACCTGGACCTGATCTGTCTCACCGACGAGGTCAACGAGGCGGTCCGGTAC
This sequence comes from Micromonospora sp. CPCC 205558, assembly GCF_036902955.1. NCBI lineage: Bacteria > Bacillati > Actinomycetota > Actinomycetes > Micromonosporales > Micromonosporaceae > Micromonospora > Micromonospora sp. CPCC 205558. Next base: position 98,551 of record NZ_JBAKHR010000011.1, on the reverse strand, counting down.
ATCGTCGAGGCGGAGGCCGTGCTCTCCGCCGAGCAGGAGGCGGTCCGCGAGGAGGCCGTCGCCCGTGCCGGGGCAGACCAGCAGGCCGCAGCCGTTCAGGCCGGCGAGCGGCCCCGGGATCGCGACTGATGGCGGCGATCTGCGTCTTCTGCGCCTCCTCTCGTACGCTCGATCAGCGCTGGTTGGACCTGGCCGCCGAGACCGGTGCGGAGCTGGCCCGGCGCGGGCACACGCTGGTCAGCGGCGGTGGCTGCGTCGGCATGATGGGCGCGTTGGCGGACGGCGCCCGGTCCGCCGGTGGGCGCACCGTCGGCGTGATCCCGCAGTCGCTGGTCGACCTGGAGGTCGCCGACCTGGCCTCGGACGAGCTGCTGGTGACCGACTCGATGGCCAGCCGCAAGACCCTGATGATCGACAAGTCGGACGCCTTCCTCACCCTGCCCGGCGGGCTGGGCACCCTGGACGAGCTGTTCGAGGTCTGGACCACCGCCACCCTCGCGCTGCACGCCAAGCCGATGGTGTTGATCGACACCGACGGGTTCTACCGCCCTCTGTTGGACTGGCTCGACGCGTTGGCCGACCAGACCTTCCTGAAGCCCGCCGGCCGCGATCTCCTGATCGTGACCACCACCGTCACAGAGGCCCTAAACGTCCTGGAATCCCACCTAACCTGACCCCCACCCACCCACCCCCACCCCACCCCTCCCGGCCCCCGGCCGGCCCCCTCCCGGCCTCCTCCCGCCCCGTCGATCATGAAGTTAGCGACGTCGATGTCGGCGTGTCGCGCCGCTAACGTCATGATCGACGAGGTGGGTTGGGGTGGGGTTCGGGGATTGGGTAGGTGTCGTATGGATCTGATGGGATGAGCTGATGCAGGCGTACCGGTTGGTGCGGCGGCCTGGAGGGCCGGCGCGGGGGGACGGGGCGACGCCTGACAGCGCGTCCGTGCCTGCCAGCGGCGGCACGTCTGGGGGCGGTGTCGGGGCGTCCGGCGGGCCTGAGCGCGTGGGTGGGTCCGAGCGGTCGGTCGGGGCTGAGCTGGCGGTCGGGGCTGAGCTGGCAGTCGTCGGCAGCGGCTGGCGGGTCGATCCCGTGCAGGCCGAGGTGGTCGGGCACACCGACGGGCCGATGCTCGTGCTCGGTGGCCCGGGCACCGGCAAGACCAGCACGCTGGTCGAGGCGGTCGCCGCCCGGGTGGCCGAGGGGGTCGACCCCGAACGGATCCTCGTGCTCACCTTCGGCCGCCGGGGCGCCACCGCGCTGCGGCAGCGCATCGAGGCCCGGATCGCGCAGGACGGCCACCGGGTGCTGCGCGAGCCGCTGGTGCGCACCTTCCCGGCGTACGCCTTCGGGTTGCTCCGCCGCGCCGCCGCCGAGCGGGGCGAACCGTCGCCCCGGCTCCTCACCGGCCCCGAGCAGGATCTGATCATCCGTGAGCTGCTGGACGTGGTGGGCGAGGAGCCCGAGGACGACCCGGTCGGCTGGCCGACCGACCTGCGTCCCGCCCTGCGGACCCGGGCGTTCGCCGGCCAGCTGCGCGACCTGCTGATGCGTGCCGCCGAGCGCGGTGTGGGCCCGGTCGACCTGGCCCGCCTGGGTGAGAAGCTCGGCCGCGCCGACTGGCCCGCCGCCGCCCGCTTCCTACGGGAGTACGTCGCCGTGCTCGCGCTGCGCGACGTCAGCAACCGCGGCTCCATCGCGTACGACCCGGCGGAACTGGTCCGGGCGGCCACCGGGCTGCTGCGCGACGACGAGGAGCTGCTGGCCGCCGAGCGCCGCCGGCTCGCCCACGTCTACCTCGACGAACTGGCCGACACGGACCCCGCCCAGCTGGAGCTGCTCTCGGTCATCGCGGGCGGAGGCAAGTCGCTGGTCGCGTTCGCCGACCCTGATTCCTCCACGTACGCCTTCCGGGGCGCCGACCCGGCCGGGGTGGCGTCGTTCCCGCACCGCTTCCGGACGGCTTCCGGTGCGCCGTCCGCGCAGGTGCTGCTGACCACGTCGTACCGGGCCGGGCCGGGTCTGCTCGCGGCGATCGCCCGGCTGGGTCGCCGGCTGCGGGGTCCGGCCGCGCACCGTCGGCTGCACCCCCTGCCTGACGCGCCGCCCGGCGTGGTCGAGGTGCACACGTTCCGCTCGGCGACCAGCGAGGCCGCCTGGTTGGCCCACGCGCTGCGTTCGGCTCACCTGCTCGACGGCGTGCCCTGGTCACGGATGGCGGTGCTGGTGCGGTCCACCGCGTTGCAGCTGCCCACCCTGCGACGGGCGCTGCACGCGGCCGGCGTACCCACCGTCGTGCACGGTGAGGATCTGCCACTGCACCTGCAACCGGCGGTCGCGCCGCTGCTGCTCCTGCTGCGTTGCGCGCTGGAGCCGGAACGGCTCGACGAGGAGTCGGCAGTCGCGCTGCTGCACTCGCCGCTCGGTGGGGCCGACCCGCTGGCCGAGCGACGGCTGCGGCAGGGCCTGCGTGTGCTCGCGTTGGCCGGCGGCGACCGACGGCCCTCCGGGGAGCTGATCGTCGAGGCGTTACGTGACCCGGAGGAGTTGGCCGGCATCGAGCGGCGTTGGGCGGAGCCGGCGCAGGCGGTGGCCGGGCTGCTGGCGATCGCGCGCGAAGCCGCCGCCCGGCCGGGTGCGACCGCCGAGGACGTGCTCTGGGCCGTCTGGCACGCCAGTGGTCTCGCCGAGCGGTGGGCCGGCGCGATCAACCAGGGCCGCCCGGAGGCCGGCGAGGGTGACCTGGCCCGGCGACGGCGGGCCGAGGCGGCCGACCGCGACCTGGACGCCGTGCTGGTCCTCTTCGACGCGGCGGCCCGGTTCACCGACCGGCTGCCCGGTGCCCGTACCGAGGTCTTCCTCGACCATGTGCTCGCCCAGGACCTGCCGGCCGACACCATCGCCCCGACGGCCGACCGGGGTGCGGCGGTACGCCTGCTCACCGCGCACGCGGCGAAGGGGCTGGAGTGGGACCTGGTCGCGGTGGCCGGCGTGCAGGAGGGCATCTGGCCGGACCTGCGGCTGCGCGGCAGCCTGCTCGGCTCCGAGCGGCTGGTCGACGTGCTGGCCGGCCGGTCGGTCGACGGGGCGACCGCTGCGAACGTGGTGGGTCAGACCTCGGCGTTGCTGGACGAGGAGCGCCGGCTCTTCCACGTCGCCATCAGCCGGGCCCGGCACCGGCTGCTGGTCAGCGCCGTGGCGTCGGCCGCTGTCGGCGGTGACGATCATGAGGAGCAGCCGAGCAGGTTCCTGCACGAGCTGGGCCCGAGCACGCCGCCACCGCCCACGCCGCCGAGCACGCCGCCCTCGCCGCCCACGCCGCCGAGCACGCCGCCCTCGCCACCGAGCACGCCGCCCACGCCACCGGGTACGCCCGGTCCACGCACCGAGCCGTCTCCCGGTGGCGGCACCGGGGGCGTTGCGGCTGGCGAGAGCGGCGACGAGGAGCCGGACCGCCCCGGGGCGCTGCCGGTGACCCGTCCACCTCGGGCGCTCACCCTGCCCGCGTTGGTCGCGGAACTGCGTACCGCCATCACCGACCCGGCCGCACCGGCGACCCGGCGGCGCGCTGCGGCGGCCGAACTGGCCCGGCTCGCCGCCGCCGGAGTACCCGGTGCGCACCCCGACGACTGGTGGGGGTTGCGCGCGCTCTCCGACGACCGGCCGCTCGTCGACGAGGGAGACCCGGTGCGGGTCACCCCGTCGGCCATGGAGAGCGCGCTGCGGTGCAGCCTGCGCTGGCTGCTGGAACGGCACGGCGGCAGCGGCCCGACCAGCACCGCCCAGGGGGTGGGCAACCTGGTGCACGCCGCCGCGATGCTCGCCGAGGACGCCAGCGCCGACCGGGGCGCGCTGCTCGACTACGTGGCCGCCCGGTTCGACGCGATCGAGCTGGCGGCCCGGTGGATGGCCGGGCCGGAGCGGGAACGCGCCGAGGCGATGGTCGACAAACTGCTGCGGTGGTTGGCCACCAACCCGCGCCGGTTGCTCGCGATCGAGCACGAGTTCGCCGTCCGCCTGGACGATCCGCATCGGCCCGTCGACCTGACTGGCCGGGTCGACCGGCTGGAGGTCGACGAGGCCGGGCGGCTCGTGGTGATCGACCTGAAGACCGGCAAGTCCACAGCTGTCACCGGCACCGATCTGGCCGAGCACCCGCAGCTCGGCGCCTACCAGGCGGCGGTGGAGGCGGGAGCATTCGCCGAGTTCGGTGACGAGTCCGGGGGCGCCGCGCTGGTGCAGCTCGGCACGTCCGCCAAGGACGCCAGGGAGCAGAACCAACCAGCGGCCGGCGAGGGGCCGGCGGCCGGTTGGGCGACCGCGCTGGTCCGGCGGACCGCCGATACGATGGCAGCCGCCACGTTCGCCGCGGTGGCCAACTCGAAGTGCCGGGTCTGCCCGGTGCGCACCAGCTGCCCGGTCTCCGGGCAGGGGCGCCAGGTCGTCGAGCCGCCCACCGTCCGACGCACCCGTGAGGGCGAGGAGTGAGCTTGCCAGCCCCGCAGTCGCGAGGAGTGAGCCGGTGTTGCAGCCTGTGACGACACCGTGAGTCAGCCCACCCTGTTCGGCGCCGGTCCCGCGCCGACGCCCCGGCTCGCGGACTCCGGCCCCCGGTACACACCGGTGGAGTTGGCCAAGCTGCTGCGGTTGCCGGCACCCACCCGGGAACAGGCCGCGATCATCGCCGCCCCGGTGGAGCCGCTGCTGGTGGTCGCGGGTGCCGGGTCGGGCAAGACCGAGACGATGGCCGCGCGGGTGGTCTGGCTGGTGGCCAACTCGTACGTGCGGCCGGAGCAGATCCTCGGGCTGACCTTCACCCGCAAGGCGGCCGGTGAACTGGCCCATCGGGTACGGACCCGGCTCGACCAGCTGATCCGCCGCCTCGGCCGGCAGGGACGGGACCCGTTGGACGATCCGCTCGCGGGTGAGCCGACAGTCTCCACCTACCACTCGTACGCCGGGCGGATCGTTACCGAGCACGGGCTGCGGGCCGGCTACGAGCCGTCCACCCGACTGCTCACCGAGGCGTCCCGCTGGCAGTTGGTCGACCTGCTGGTGCGCAACTACGACGGCGACATGTCCGAGGTGGACCGGATGCCGAGCACCATCACCGACGCGGTGCTGGCGCTCGCCGGCGAGTTGGACGAGCACCTGGTCGCGCCGGACGAGTTGGCCGCCTGGACCGGTCGGTTCTTCGCCGAGGTGCAGTCCCGGCCGGGTCGGGTGTACGCAGACGTGCGCAAGGCGCTCACCCTCCAGCAGACCCGGTTGCGGCTGCTGCCGCTGGTGCGGGCGTACGCCCGGCGCAAGTTGGACTTCGAGGCGATGGACTTCGCCGACCAGCTCGCCCGGGCGGCCCGGGTGGCCCGGGATCACCCGGCGGTCGGCGTGATCGAGCGGGACCGCTTCCGGGTGGTGTTGCTCGACGAGTACCAGGACACCAGCCACGCCCAGGTGGTGTTGCTCAACGCGCTGTTCGGTGGGGGGCACCCGGTGACCGCGGTGGGCGACCCGTGCCAGTCGATCTACGGCTGGCGGGGGGCCAGCGCGGGCACCCTGGACCGGTTCCCCACCGAGTTCGCCCGCGCCGACGGTGAGCCGGCCCCGGCGCTGGGGCTCACCACGAGTTGGCGCAACCGCCCGGAGATCCTCCGGGTGGCGAACGCGCTCTCCACCCCGCTGCGGGCGGCGGGTGCCCGGGTGCCGGAGCTGCGCTCCGCGTTGACCGTCCGGGACCCGATCCCGCACCGCAGCCCGGGCGGTTCGGCCGGCGGCACGGTGCACTGCGCGATGCTGCCCACGTACGCCGATGAGGCCGACTGGATCGCCGACAGCGTGCTCGCCGCGTGGCGCGGGGCGGCCGGAATGCCGGGTGTGGCCCCGGAGCACATCCCGGTGGCGCGGCGCCCGACGACCGCCGTGCTGGTCCGGGTGCGCAGCCAGATCCCGGCGATCGAGTCGGCGCTGCGTGAGCGTGGCCTGCCGGTCGAGGTGGTCGGGCTGGGTGGCCTGTTGGACACCCCCGAGGTGCGCGATGTGGTCTGCACGCTGCGGGTGCTGGCCGACCCGACGGACGGGGCCGCGCTGCTGCGGTTGCTCACCGGCGCCCGTTGGCGGATCGGGCCGCGTGACCTGGTGGCGTTGCACCGGCGGGCTCGAACCATCGCGAGGGCCCGGCGACAGGTGGCCGCCGACGACGCCGCGGAGATCAGCCCTGACCTGTTGGACGAGGCGACTCTGGTGGAGGCGTTGGCCGACCTCGGGCCGGCGCAGGCGTACTCGGCGGAGGGTTTCGCGCGGCTGCGCGCGTACGGCCGGGAGCTGGCGCTGCTGCGCTACCGACTGGACCAGGCGCTGCCGGACCTGATCGCGGACATCGAGCGGACCATCGGCCTGGACGTGGAGGTCGCGGTGCGGGCCGGCCGGGACGGCGCTGGCGACGCGGGCCTGGCCCGGGGGCACCTGGACGCGCTCGGCGACGTGGCGGCCCGGTTCAGCGGGGAGACGCCCGGCGCGACCCTGTCCGGCTTCCTGTCCTACCTGGCCGCTGCCGAGGACGAGGAGCGTGGCCTGGCGCCGGGCGAGGTCGAGGTGGTGGAGGGCGCGGTGCAGGTGGTCACCGCGCACGCTGCCAAGGGCCTGGAGTGGGACGTGGTGGCGGTGGCCGGGCTCAGTCGTGGGCTGTGGCCGGGGCCGGTCCGCAACTCCGACCACTGGCTGGGCGGGCTGGGTGTGCTGCCGTTCCCGCTGCGCGGTGATGCCGACGGGCTGCCTGAATTGGCGCTCGACGAGGCGGGGGACCAGCGGGCCGTGGCGCGGGCGGTGACCGACTTCACCGACGCGTGGCGGGCCCACGACGAGCGGGAGGAGCGCCGGCTGACGTACGTGGCGGTGACCCGGCCGCGCCGGCTGCTGCTCTGCTCCGGTTACTGGTGGGGGGAGGGCACGAAGCGACCGCGAGGTCCGTCGGTCTTCCTGCGGGAGGTGTACGACGCCTGCCTCGACGGCGGGCCGGGGCACCTGATCGACGCGTGGGCGCCGGAGCCGACGCCCGATGCGACGAACCCCACGGCTGAGGTGGTGCTCCGCGCGGAGTGGCCCGCCGACCCGCTGGGCGGTCGACGGCCGGCGCTGGCCGAGGCGGCCGGACTGGTACGTCGGCTGATGGCCGACGGTCCGGCGGCGGCGCTGCCCGGGCCGGTCGGGCCGGTGCTCGCCGGGTCGGTGACGCCACTGGGGTCGACGGTCGAGCCGGCCGAGCCGGAGCTGGATCCGGAGGTGGCGCGCTGGCAGCGCGAGGCAGACCTGCTGCTGGCCGAGCGCGCCGAGCTGACCCGGCTCTCCGGTGCGGTCGAGGTGGCGCTGCCCGGGCAGTTGAGTGTCACCCAACTGGTCGCGCTGCGGCGTGATCCGGCGGCGCTGGCCCGTACGCTGCGTCGCCCGGTGCCGACCGAACCCAACCCGTACGCCCGTCGGGGCACCGCCTTCCACGCCTGGTTGGAGCAGCGCTTCGGCGCCGACCGTTTGTTGGACCTGGACGAGCTGCCCGGCGCGGCCGACGCCGATGCCGCACCTGACGAGGCTCTGGTCGAGCTTCAGGAACGGTTCCTGGCCAGCGAGTGGGCCGACCGGTCACCGGTGGAGGTGGAGGTGCCGTTCGCCACGGTGATCGCCGGGGTGGTGGTGCGGGGCCGGATGGATGCGGTCTTCGCCCGGCCGGGTGGCCGGTTCGACGTGGTCGACTGGAAGACCGGCGCGCAGCCCACCGGGACGGCGGCGGAGGTGGCCGCGGTGCAGCTGGCGGTGTACCGGCTGGCCTGGGCGGAGTTGGCCGGCGTGCCGGTCGACCGGGTGGGCGCGGCGTTCCACTACGTCCGGCACGGGGTGACCGTCCGGCCCGCCGACCTGCTGGATGTGGCGGGCCTCACGGCCATGATCGCCCAGTTGCCCGAGGATTCTGCCCAACGTTGACCACTGCGGGGAAAACCGTGGTAGGTTGACCGGGTTGCAGTTTTGGTTACCAGAGACTCTGTGTGCGCCTGGCGGGATTGTGGCCCCAGGCGCTCTTTGTTGTGTCCGGAGTTCTCCGGGCGGGGCGACCAGAAGCGACAGGCGATTCGCGCATCCCCGCGCGGAGCGCTCCTCTTCGGGCACGCAACAAGTGTGTGTCCGACGTTCCGTCAAGGAGACGAAACACATGGCTATTGGCACCGTGAAGTGGTTCAACGCTGACAAGGGCTTCGGCTTCATCACCCCGGACGGCGGCGGCGCTGACGTCTTCGCCCACTTCTCGGCGATCCAGTCCTCCGGCTACCGGAGCCTGGACGAGAACCAGCGGGTCGAGTTCGAGGTGACCCAGGGCCAGAAGGGCCCGCAGGCGGAGAACATCCGCCCGCTCTGATCTTCGGATCGGTCAGCATTACCTGTCGCGCCCTCCGGGTGTGACGGTGACGGGACCGGCCCGCCCCGCCGCCGCCTGCTCACGCAGGCGGCGGCCCGGCGGCGGGCCGGCCTGTACTCCAAATCGGTTCGTGCTTGTGAGTCCTGGCGGCCTTTTTCGCTGGTGACAGCGCCGACTTCGGCGCCCTCCCTCGACACGTGCCGCGTCGAGGAAGGCTTCCGCATGACCACAGTTGTTCCCTCGTTCGCTCATACCGGTCTGGCGCCGGCGCTGCTCACCGCGCTGACCGCGCAGGGCATCACCGAGCCGTTCCCGATCCAGTCGGCGACGCTGCCCGACTCGCTCGCCGGCCGGGACGTGCTCGGACGGGGCCGCACCGGCTCCGGCAAGACTCTCGCCTTCGGGCTTCCGCTGCTCTCGCGTACCGCTGGCCGCAAGGCCCGCCCGGGACGTCCGCTGGCCCTGGTGCTGGTGCCGACCCGTGAGCTGGCCCAGCAGGTCACCACCGCCCTGGCCCCGTACGCCCGCGCGCTCGGGTTGCGCTGCGCCACCGTCGTCGGCGGGCTGTCGTTGCAGCGCCAGGCGGACGCCCTGCGCGCCGGCGCCGAGGTGGTTGTCGCCACCCCCGGCCGGCTGCACGACCTGATCAACCGTGGCGACGCCCGGCTCGACCAGGTCGAGATCACCGTGCTCGACGAGGCCGACCAGATGGCCGACATGGGTTTCCTGCCGCAGGTCACCAAGCTGCTGGAGCAGGTCGCGCCGCAGGGGCAGCGGATGCTCTTCTCCGCGACGCTGGACGGTGGCGTGGACCGGCTGGTCCGCCGCTTCCTGAGCAACCCGGTCACCCACTCGGTCGACCCGGGCACCGCCACGGTCACCGCGATGACCCATCACGTGCTGCACGTCGACGCGGTCGACAAGCCCGACGCGCTGACCCGGATCGCCGCCCGCGAGGGCCGCACCATCCTGTTCATGGGCACCAAGCACCGCGCCGACCGGCTGGCCCGCCAACTGCTCTCCAAGGGCGTACGCGCTGCCGCGCTGCACGGCGGCAAGTCCCAGCCGCAGCGCACCCGGATCCTGGAGCAGTTCCGCAACGGTCAGGTGACCGCTCTGGTCGCCACCGACGTGGCGGCCCGGGGCATCCACGTGGATGGCCTGGACATGGTGGTCAACGTGGACCCGCCGACCGAGGCGAAGGACTACCTGCACCGGGGCGGCCGTACCGCCCGGGCCGGCGAGTCCGGTTCCGTTGTCACCCTGGTCCTGCCGGAGCAGCGCCGGGACGTGTCCCGGCTGATGGCGACCGCCGGCATCCGGCCCGAGTCGGTCCAGGTGCGCCCGGGTGACGGGGCGTTGGCCCGGGTGACCGGTGCCCGTGAGCCGTCCGGTGTGCCGGTGACCATCGTCGCGCCGCCGGCGCCCGCCTCTCGGGCGCGTACCTCTGGCGGTTCGGCGGCCGACGGCGGAGCCCGCCCGGCGCACCGCGCGTCGGGGCGCTCCCGTCGCCCGCGTCGCCCCCGTACCGTCTGATCTTCTGCGCGTCGACCGACCCGTCCCGCTTCGGCGGGGCGGGTCGGTTTCGTCTGTGCGGTGTTCCGGGCCGGTCGGCCGTCGGTGCCGCCCGACCGGCCCACCGGCCGCGCCGGACGGACCACATTTCTGAGTCGGTAATCAGCCTCCGCTGGGTCGGCTGGCCGACTGCGCCCCGGCCGGTCGTGGTCGAGGCTGACCGACGGGGGGAAGTCGGGCGGGGGGCCCGGCACGGGAGGGGTGACCATGGCGGGCGAAGTCGGCTCGGGCGCACTGCGTGAACTGATCCTGGTGGTCGCGGTCGCGCTCGCCGGGTTGTTGCTCGCCATGGTTGCGGCCTTCGCGCCCTGGCATGCCACCCCGGCGGGTAATGCTCCTGCCGGTCTGGTGGAGCTGCACAGTCCTGGAGGCCCGGGCTCCGGCCCGGCGGCCACACACGTGGGCTGAGCGGCGACCGGCCTACCGGCGCCGGCGGAGGGGCAGGCCCGGTCAGGATCGGTACGAGGTGTGGTCGGGCCGGCGGGGCACCGGCCCGACCACATCGCCTTAGCACCCTCCTCGGTGTGCTCGAGCACGACGCACGAGCCCAAGATCGCGCTCGACCCAGGAAGTAGGTCCCTCACCACGCGGACGAGGCCACTACATCAATGATCGAACGCGATCATGCGAGCGGTGCGTCGGTGCTGACCGCACTCGGGGCGTGGGTGAGCAGGTTGGCCAGGGTGGTGCTGTCCACGACAGTGGCGATCGCCCCGTGCACCGCCAGCCAGACGTCGGTGAGCCCGGCGGCCACCCCGTGGTAGCCGGCCCGCTCGGCCGGCAGGCCACGCACCGTGGTGAGTGAGCCGCCGACCGCGCGCAGCACGTCGCCGACGGTGATCTCGTCGGCTGGGCGGGTCAGCGCGTACCCGCCGTCGGCGCCGCGATGGCTGTGCAGCAGACCGGCCCGGCGCAGGTCGAGCAGGATGCCCTGCAGGAAGCTGAGCGGGATGTCCTGCACCTCGGCCAGGCTGGCCGCCTTCACCAACTCGCCGACCTTGTCGCCGTCGCCGTCGCCGTCGCCGCCACGACTGGCAGCGGCGGCGACGGCGAGCATCGCCCGGAGCGCGTAGTCGCTGCGCGCGGAGACGAACACGTCACTGACCAGCCTGGTCCAGTACGCCCCAGCGGCGTCGGATCGCCTTGTCCGCCGCGCCGAACGCGGCGTCCACGACCAGGCCGACGACCAGGATGACGATCATCGTGGAGAGCAGCCAGGGTGCGTCGGACAACTCGCGGGAGTACGTGAGCTGGGCACCGAGCGAGGTCTGCGAGATGCCGACCACGAGCAGCTCACCCGCCATCAGGCTGCGCCAGGAGAATGCCCAGCCCTGCTTGAGCCCGGCCACGATCGCCGGCAGGGCGGCCGGTGCGATGACGTACCGGTAGAGGTTGAGCCCCCGGGCACCGAGGTTGCGGCCGGCGCGCAGCAGCAGCGGCGGCACGTAGTCCACACCGGAGATCACCCCGTTGGCGATGGAGGGTGCCGCACCGAGCACCACCACGAAGAAGATCGCCTTCTCGCTCAGCTCGAAGAGCAGGATGGCCAGCGGGAACCAGGCGATCGACGGCATGGTCTGCAGCGCGGTGATCATCGAGCCGATGGCGGCGCGCAGCACAGTGGATCGGGCCACCGCGAGGCCGAGCAGCAGACCGACGGCGACTGAGAAGACGTACCCGAGGGCGGCCCGGCGCAGCGTGGTGACCAGGCCCTCCCAGAGCTGTGGGCCCTGGGCCTGGGCCATCAGCTCGCGGCCGACCTCCAGCGGGCCGGGCAACGAGTACGGCGGCTTCCAACCCGAGAGGACCACGAGCTGCCAGGCGGCGATGGCGATGGCGAGCGCGGCGAGCTTGGGCCAGGTGGCCGCCCAGATCCGGGCACCCCGGGAGACCTCCTTGTCCCGACCGGCGATCTCCAGCGCGTCGAGGCCGGTGATCTCCGCGTCGGTACGCGCCGAACTGGTGAGGGTGTCACTGGCCATGGCGGCCCACCTCCGTACGGAGCCGCTCGGTGACCTCGGCGGCGATGGCGGCGACCTCGGGGGAGTCGATCCGGCGCGGGCGCGGGATGTTCACCTCGGTGGAGTAGATGATCCGACCGGGTCGGCTGGAGAGCAGGATGATCCGGTCGGCCAGCCGGGCCGCCTCGCGGACGTTGTGCGTCACGAAGAGCACCGAGAGGTTGCGCTCGGACCAGATCCGTTCCAGCTCGTCGTGCAGGATGTCCCGGGTCATCGCGTCCAGCGCGCCGAACGGCTCGTCCATCAGCAACACCGGGGTGTCCAGGGCCAGCGTGCGGGCCAGCGCGACGCGCTGCCGCATCCCGCCGGAGAGCTCGTGTGGGCGTTTGCGGCCGAAGTCGGCCAGGTGCACCGTCCGCAGCAGCTCGGCCACCCGCTCGCGGCGTCGGGCCCGGGGCAGTCGGCGCAGCTTGAGGGGCACCTCCACGTTGGCGTCGACTGTCAGCCACGGAAAGAGCGCCGGCTCCTGGAACATCAGGCCCGGGTTGGCGTCGCCGGCCAGGGTGATCTGCCCACCGCTGACCCGGTCCAGCCCGGCCACCAGGTTGAGCAGCGTGCTCTTGCCGCAGCCGGACGCGCCGACCAGGCAGACGAACTCGCCGGGTGCGACGTCGAGCGACACACCGTCCAGGGCCAGGACAGCGTTCGCCCCGCGTCCGTACACCTTTGTCACGCCGGAGAGCGCGACCGCGGTGGTCGCGCTCTTCGGCGTCGTCGTGGTCGACGTCATGGCTGGACGACCTCGGGCTTCCCCTGCGCCTTGAGCGCGTTGTTGAGGTACTTGAGGTCGTACAGGCCGTTGAGGTCCACCGGCTCGGTCAGGCCGACGTCGACGGCGTGGTCGAGCCCGGCCTTGAGGGAGGAGGTGATCGGGTCGTTGGTGAACTCCAACGTCGGCCACGCCTGCTTGATCAGCTTCAGGTCCAGCGGCTTGCCGGTGATCTTGCCGATCGCGTCGGAGATGGCCTGCTGCGCCTCGTCCGGCTTGCTGTTGACGAACTCGTTGGCGGCCACCTGGCCGTCGACCAGCTTCTGCACCACGTCCGGGTGTGCCTTGAGGAACTTCGTGCTCACCAGCAGGTTGGTGATGACGAACTTCTTGTCCGGCCACAGGTCGCGCTCGTCGACGAGCACCTTGCCGCCGGCGTTGACCAGGCGGGAGACGAACGGCTCCGGCACCCAGGCGCCGTCGATCGTGCCGCTGTTGAACGTCTCGATCGTCTGCGCGTTCTCCTGCGGCACGATCTTGACGTCGCCGCCACCCTCCTTGGTGGTCTTGAGGCCCTGCTGCTTGAGCCAGTAGCGGATCGCCACGTCCTGGGTGTTGCCCAGCTGCGGGGTGGCGATCTTCTTGCCCTTGAGGTCCTGCACCCCGGTGATGTTGGGCTTGACCACCAGGGCCACGCCGCCGGAGGCCGCGCCGGAGATGACCCGGACGGCCTCCCCCTTGGACTTGGAGAAGGCGTTCACAGTCGGGTTCGGGCCGATGTAGGTGGCGTCCAGCGCGCCGGAGAAGACCGCCTCGATCGCTGACGGGCCGGCGTTGAAGGTCTTCGGGTCCAACTTGACGTTGCTGCCGAGCTTCTCCGCGAAGATGCCCTTCTCCACACCGACGACCGCCGGCGCGTGGGTGATGTTGGGGAAGTAGCCGAGGCGCAACGTCACCGGGCCGGAGCTGCCGCCCGCGCCCTCGCTGTCGTCGCCGCACGCGGCGGTGCTGCCCAGGGTCGCCGCGCCGAGGGCGGCGAGGGTGGCCAGGGTGACCAACCGGCGCAGGGGGAGCCGTCTCATCGTCCATCCAATCCGCAGTATTCCTACTTAGTTGGTAGGAAGAGTGGGCCAGGCCGCGGTCAGCGTCAAGGCCCATCCACATGGCGGGATGGCGCGTCTCAGTTATGTCGGTATTTCCTACCAGCTTGCTAGGGTAATCGGCATTCGGTGACCGGCAGAGAGGCGACATCGCGATGACCTTCCACTGGTTCCTGCCCACCTCCGGCGACGGCGACCAGGTCGGTGCCGCCACCGTCACCGCGGGGGCCGCGAGGCACGACCGGGCCGCGACGGTGGCCTATCTGGCCGAGGTCGGCCGGGCCGCCGAGGCGAACGGGTTCACCGCCGTGCTCACGCCGGTGGGCGCCGGCTGCCCCGACCCGTGGATCGTCTGTGCGGCGGTGGCCCAGCACACCGAACGGCTCGGCATGCTGGTCGCGGTCCGGGCCGGCTTCGCGCTGCCCACCCTGATCGCCCAGCAGGCCGAGGCGTTCCAATCCATCTCGGCCGGTCGGTTGTCGCTCAACATCGTCACCGGCGGCGACCCGGCCGAGCAGCGGGCGTACGGCGACTTCCTCGGGCACGACGACCGATACGCGCGCACCGCTGAGTTCGTCGAGGTGCTTCGCCGCGCCTGGGCCGGCCGGCCGTTCGACTACGCCGGAGCGCACTACCGGGTCGACGGCGGGGGCCTGGCCACCCCGCTCGCCGCGCCGCCGCCGGTCTACTTCGGCGGCGCGTCCCCGGCCGCCGAGATGGTGGCCGCCCAACAGGCCGACGTGTACCTGATGTGGGGTGAACCGCCAGCGTCGATCGCGGCCCGGGTCGCCCGGGTCCGGGCGCTCGCCGCCGAACAGGGCCGCACCCTGCGCACCGGCCTGCGACTGCACGTCATCGCCCGGCCGACCAGCGCCGAGGCGTGGGCCGAGGCCGACCGGCTGCTGGCCGGCATGAGCCCGGAGCGGATCGCCGCCGCCCAGGCCCGGTTCCGCCGGATGGACTCGGTGGGTCAGGCCCGGATGGCCGCGCTGAACGCCGGCCGCACCGACGGGCTCACCGTCGCACCGAACCTCTGGGCCGGCGTCGGCCTGGTCCGCGAGGGCGCCGGCACCGCGCTGGTCGGCAGCTACGCCGAGGTCGCGGCCCGAATCGACGAGTACGCCGCGCTCGGCGTCGACGAGTTCATCCTCTCCGGCTGGCCGCACCGCGAGGAGGCCGAGCGGGTTGGCGCCGAGGTGTTGCCCCTGGTGACGGCCCCGGTCGCGGCGGCTCCGGGAAGGTCGCGGGTGGCGACGGTGTCGACGCGCTAGGGTCGACTCCGTGGCGGCGCGGAGATCCAGAATTCCAGCGACGAAGTATCCGGTCGAGCGGTTCACCCTCGACAACGGCCTGCGGGTGGTGCTCACCCCCGATCGCAGTGCCCCGGTGATCGGGGTGGCGGTGGTCTACGACGTCGGCATCCGCTCGGAGCCGGAGGGGCGCACCGGCTTCGCCCACCTCTTCGAGCACCTGATGTTCCAAGGCTCGGAGAGCCTGGAGAAGCTGGCCCACTTCCGGCATGTGCAGGGCGCGGGCGGCACCTTCAACGGCTCCACCCACCTGGACTACACCGACTACTTCGAGACGCTGCCGAGCAACGCGCTGGAACGCGCGCTGTTCCTGGAGGCGGACCGGATGCGCGGCCCCCGGCTGACCGAGGAGAACCTGCGCAACCAGGTCGACGTGGTCAAGGAGGAGATCCGGGTCAACGTCCTCAACCGGCCGTACGGCGGCTTCCCCTGGTTGACCCTGCCACCGGTCATGTTCGACACCTTCCCGAA
This sequence comes from Micromonospora sp. CPCC 205558, assembly GCF_036902955.1. Lineage (NCBI taxonomy): Bacteria > Bacillati > Actinomycetota > Actinomycetes > Micromonosporales > Micromonosporaceae > Micromonospora > Micromonospora sp. CPCC 205558. Next base: position 82,964 of record NZ_JBAKHR010000011.1, on the reverse strand, counting down.
CGCCCACGACGGCTACGGCTCCTTCGACGATCTGGAGTCGGCGACCGTCGCCGACGCCGCGGACTTCTTCCGCCGTTACTACGCCAGCGGCAACGCCGTGCTGGCCGTCAGCGGCGACATCGACGTGGCCGAGGCGACCGAACTGGTCACCCGGCACTTCGGCGACGTGCCGGCCCGACCGGCACCGCAACGGCCCGACTTCACCGAGCCCGACCTGAGCGCCGAGCGGCGCACCTCGTACACCGATGCTCTGGCGCCGCTGCCCGCGGTGGCCGGCGCCTGGCGGGTGCCCGACCCGGTCACCGACTTCGCCGGCTACCTGCCGTACGTGGTGCTGGCCGAGGTGCTCACCGACGGCGACGCGTCGCGGCTGGTCGAGCGGCTGGTGCAGCGGGACCGCACGGTGACCAGCCTTGGCGGATACCTCGGTTTCATGGGCGACCCGTTCGACGTTCGCGACCCCACCGCGCTGCTGTTGCAGGCGCACCTGCCGCCCGGTGGTGATGTGGACAAGGTGCTGCGCACCGTTGACGAGGAGCTGGACCGGCTGGCCACCGACGGGCTGACCGACGGTGAGCTGGCCCGCACCCAGGCCCGGATGGCGACGCACCTGCTGCGGGACACCGACGCGGTGCTCGGTCGGGCGCTGCGGATGGCCGTGCTGGAGCAGCAACGCGGCGAACCGGGCCTGCTCAACGAGTTGCCCCGGCTGGTCGGCGAGGTCACCGAGGAGCAGGTCCGGGCCGCCGCAGCCACCCTGCGCCCGGAGCGCCGGGCCGCCATCGAGGTCATTGCCGGAGGCGCCCGATGACTGTCACCACCGCTCCTGCTGGGCCGCGCACGCTGCCTCCGTTGGGGCCGACCCGCAAGCTCAAGGTGCCCAAGCAGGCCGAGCGGACGCTGCGCAACGGTCTCACCGTGATCGCCGTACGCCGGCCCGCCGTGCCCCTGGTCGAACTGCGGCTCTGGGTGCCGTTCGGCCGGGTGCACCTGGCCCGCGGCGCGATGCTCTCGCAGACCATGCTCTCCGGCACCGAGTCGATGACCAGCGTGCAGATCGCCGCCGAGTTGCAGAAGGTGGGCGGCGGGCTCTCCGCGGGCGTCGACCCGGACCGGCTGATGCTCTCCGGCGCCGGCCTGGTCACCGGTCTGGACCGGATGCTGGAGCTGCTGGCCGAGGTGCTGACCGGCGCCAGCTACCCGAGCGACGAGGTGGCCACCGAACGGGACCGGCTGGTCGACCGGATCCAGGTGGCGCAGAGTCAACCGGCGCACCTGGCCCGGGAGGCGCTGCTCAAGCGGATCTACGGCCGGCACCCCTACGCGACGCAGACGCCCGAGCCCGACCAGATCCGTGCCGTCCGACCGGCGGCGCTGCGCACCCTGCACTCGGAGCGGGTCCACCCGACCGGCGCGCAGTTGGTGCTGGTCGGCGACGTGCAGCCGGAGAAGGCGTTGGACGCGGCCGAGCGGGCACTGGGCGGCTGGTCGGGTGCCGGGCGTACGGCCGAACTGCCGGCGACTCCGCCGTTGGAGCCGGGGCCGCTGCTGCTGGTCGACCGGCCGGGCTCGGTGCAGTCCTCGCTGCGGATCGCGCTTCCGGCGGTGTCGCGCACCGACCCGGACCATGCCCCGCTGCAACTGGCCAACCTGATCTTCGGCGGCTACTTCTCCTCCCGATGGGTGGAGAACATCCGCGAGGACAAGGGCTACACGTACGGCCCGCACTCGGTGATCGAGCACTCCGTCGCCGGGTCGGTGCTGGTCGCCGCCGCCGACGTGGCCACCGAGGTCACCGGTCCGGCGCTGCTGGAGACGACGTACGAGCTGGGTCGTTTGGCGTCGCTGCCACCGAAGCCCGAGGAATTGGAGCAGGCCCGGCAGTACGCCCTGGGCACCCTCCAGCTCGGCATGTCCACCCAGGCCGGGTTGGCGGCGTTGACCAGCGCGTACGCGGGCAATGGGCTGCGCCTGGACTTCCTCGCCGAGTACGCGGCGAGGTTGGCGAAGGCCAGTATCGAGGACGTCGCGCAGGCGGCGGCCCGCTACCTGGCACCGGCTCGGGCGGCGATCGTGGTGCTCGGCGACGCCGAGCGGGTCACCCCGGGGCTGGCCGCGCTGACCACTGTCAACACCGAGCGACAGGCATGAGCGAGCGAGCCCTGGGGTTCAGCGGCGTGCCGTCTCCGGCCGACGCGGGGCGCAGCGGAGCGTTGGCGTGAGCGGGGAGGCGGCGCCGCCGTTGGCGCGGTCCACGCTTGATCGGGCGGCACACCGGCGGGGCGACGCGCAGTGGCTGACCGAGGCGTGGTTGCGCGCTCGGGTGTTGCTGCTCGATTCGACCGACGAGGGTCGGACGCTGGTCCGCGCCGAGACGTCGCCTCCGACGTTGGTGCTGTTCGGGGCGGGTGACGTGCCCGCCGGGTCCGAGTCGATGGCGATGTTCCTGGGTGTCGAGCCGGACGGGGTGCCGGTCTTCGCGGTCGACGCGCCGCTGCCGGCGATCCCGGGGACCCGGGCGGTGCACCTCCGCGAGGTGGGTCACCTGCTCGCCGACCGGGAGGCCGGCATCTTCACCACCGCGCTGGCACTGGTCAACTGGCACACCCGGCACGGCTACTCGACGAGCACCGGGGCGCCGACCGCGATGGACGAGGCCGGTTGGTCCCGGGTGGACCGCAATGGCGGGCGGATCTGGCCGCGTACCGACCCGGCGATGATCGTGCTGGTTCACGACGGCGTGGACGGCCCGGACGGCCGCTGCCTGCTCGGCAACAACGCCAGCTGGCCGGGCACCCCCGGCGGTGGTCGCCGCTACTCCTGTCTGGCTGGCTACGTGGAGCCGGGCGAGTCGGCGGAGGCGGCCGTGTTGCGTGAGGTCCGCGAGGAGGTGGGCATCGGGGTCGAGCGCATCGGGTACGTGGGCAGCCAGGCCTGGCCGTTCCCCGGCTCGCTGATGCTGGGCTTCCTGGCCACCGCGAACCCGTCGGAGCCGGTGCGGGTCGACCCGTCCGAGATCGCGTACGCCCGGTGGTTTTCCCGGCGGGAGATCGGGGCGGCGTTGGCCGGGCAGACGGTGGACGTGGGTGATGGGGCCCGACTGATTCTGCCGCCGCCGTCGTCGATCGCGTTGTTCCTCATTCACCGCTGGCTGGACGGCTGGGTCGACGCCGGCAGCTGAGCACGGTCCCGGCCCGTGGCCGCCGTTGCCGCGACGGTCACGGGCCGGGAACACGGGCCGTCGTGGTCGGTGGGTGCGAGTAACGCGGCGGGGGAGCCGGTCCGACCACGACGGACGACCTGTGGGATCAGGTGCCGATGCGGCCCGGTCTGTGTCGGAAGGCGGGCCGCGGTTCGATCAGCGGCAGGACCTTGACCCGCTGCTTGCCGGCGCGGACCGCGCCCACAGTGGCCAGGGCACGGGCCAGCAGCAGTGCGGCGTCCCGGTCCTCGGCGTGCACGATCTGCCGCCGCGGCTCGGGCGCGGTCGTCTCGTCGCGAAGTCGGTGGCCGTCCGCCCAGGCGGCGGCGATGTCCCCGTCGGCGACGGCGCGGATGTCGGTGCGAACGATCAGGAACCGCATGAGGGTCTCCGGATGAACCGCGACGGATGAGCCTGTGTGGAAGTTCCACGTATCCGAGGGCCATGTTACGCCCCGTGTTCGTCCCAGCAACTGAAACGCGCCTATCGGTTTCGAGCCTCGTCCGATTGGCCGAGGGCTGCTCAGCGGGGTTGGCGGGTTGTTCGAGCGCCGGGGTCGGCGGTGCACGACGACGGGGCCGCCGGCAGTGTGCCGACGGCCCCGTGCCCGGTCACCGGATCAGTTCAGATCGAACTGGCCCTTCTTCGCTCCGGTGATGAAACCGAGCCAACCCGCGCGGTTGAACAGCAGCACCGGGCCGCCTCGGTCCTTGCTGTCGCGCAGGGCGACGGCCGACGGGCCGGTGGCGAGCGGTGCGACCTCCACACAGTTGGAGGTCTGGCTGCGGGTGCTGGTACGCCACGGGGCGTCCGCCAACGAGTGGGCGGAGACGGACGGCGTGTTGCGGATGTCGTTCATGGTTCTGCTCCTGATGTGCAGCGATCCGATGGGACGAGTGGTGCTGCACGTTCTGGCGGAGGGTCCCCCGTGGATCACCGTTCCGTCAGTCGCCCCGAACCCTGGCGGCGTTGGGTCGGCGCCGTTGCCGGCCCGAACGCCACTGTGGATGGGGGCGTCGCCTCGGTCAGCCGTCCCGTCGCCTCGATCAGCCAGGAGAGGGTGTCCGAGGCGTCAAGTGCCGCCGTGCATAGCCACTCGAACACCACTTTATAGCGATTTAGCGTGATTGACTCGGTCGACATGACGTCGGTGAAGCCACCTTCGATGGCCAATGTCTCCGGATCGAGGGGATCGGCGAACCGATAGACCGAGAAAGCGGTCGGCGGAAGGTACCAATCGCCGATCTGGGTGTCCCGGAGCAGCACGTGCAGGGTCACGTTCGGCAGCAGGGCCAGCTCGCAGAGTTGGAGCAGTTGCTCGTGCAGGACCTCCGGCGGCCCGGCCCGGCGGCCGAGAGCCGCCTCCTCCAACACGGCGGTGTAGCGGGGAGCGTGCGGCTCCCGGGTGAGCAGCGACTGGCGGGCCAGCCGCGCCTGCACCTCGGTCTCCGGCTCGTCGCCGGGCTCCGGCTCGCCCGCGCCCGCGTTCACCTGGCGGGCCGACACGATCCGGAGCTGGGCGTACCCGGGGGTCTGCAACAGGCCCGGCACCAGCACCGGGTTGTACTCGGAGATCTCCGCGCAGCCCGCCTCCAGCTCGGCCCAGCCGCGCTGTTGCTGCGTCATCACCGGGAAGTTCTTCAACCAGCCGCGCATGTCGCCGGCTTCGTTGGTGATGCCCAGCAACTCGTCGTGCAGCGCCTGGTCGGCACCGTAGAGGTCGAGCAGGTCGCCGACGTCCTGCGGGTCCGGTCGGCTGCGGCCGTTCTCCAGGCGGGACAGTTTGGACGCGGAGGCCCAACCGATACGCTCGATTACCTGATCGCCGGTGAGGCCCGCAGCCTCACGCAGGCGGCGCAGCTCGATGCCCAACCGGCGACGACGCAGGATCGGGCTGGGTGCGGCAGGAGGCACAGTGTCCTCTTTCCCGTCGACCGCCGCAGACGCGACGGTAACTGTATGAAATTCGCCCCCCACGGTCAGTATGGACGGCGCGACCGGTGTCGGAGGTTCCGGCGAGGGCGTGTCTTGCGAAAATCGGACCACGGGAATGCCGAACGGCGACGGACCCGAGGTCGCGGCCAGTCGACTTCGCCCACCTGGGCACGCCATCCCGCCGGAGGGACCCATGCGCACGATCCTGCGCCGACCCGACTTCCGCCTGCTCTTCGGCGGCCTGCTGGCCAGCATGACCGCCGAGTCGATCCTGCTGCTCGCACTCGCGATCTGGGTCAAGGATCTGACCGGCTCGAACGGGTTGGCCGGTGCCACGATCTTCGCGGTCATCGCGCCGATGACGCTGGCGCCGCTGGTCGGCTGGGTCGTCGACCGCTACCCGCGCCGACCGTTCTTCGTGGCCGCGAACGTGGTGACCGCCGCCCTGCTCACCCCGCTGTTCACCGTCCACGACTCGGGCGACGTCTGGGTCGTCTACCTGGTGGCCGCCCTGTACGGACTCTCGTCCATCACGCTCGGCGCGGCGCTCAGCGGGCTCATCCGCGAGTTGGTGCCGGTCGAGCTGCTGGCCGAGGCGAACGGCGTGCTCCAGACCGTACGCCAGGGGATACGACTGGTCGGCCCGCTGATGGGCGCGGCGCTCTACGCGGCGCTCGGCGGGTGGGCGCTGGCCGGAATCGGCATGGTCGGATTTCTGACCGCGGCGGCGGTGGTGACCGCGCTGCCCACCCCGCGACAGGTGCCGCCGGCCGTACGGCTGCGGTGGCCGGCCGAGCTGGGCGCCGGCCTGCGGCACCTGGCCCGCGAGCCGGCCCTGCGACGGGCCCTGCTCGGTTACGGGCTCGGCTCACTGGTGATGGGCTTCAGTGAGTCGCTCATCTTCGCCTACGTGGACCAGGGGCTGAACCGGGATGCCGCGTTCGTGGGTGTGCTGGTCACCGTGCAGGGCGTGGGTGGGTTGCTCGGCGGGCTCTGCTCACCGACGTTGGTCCGCCGGCTCGGAGAGGTCGGCACGCTGGCCGCCGGGGTCGCCTTCTTCTCTCCGGCCGCGCTCGCGCTCGCGTACCCCGATCTGCGGCTCGGGTTCGCGGCGGTGCTGCTGGCCGGGGTCTCGCTCCCACTGACGATGGTGGGGTTGCACACGCTGATCCAGCGCCGCACCCCGCCCGAGCTGGTCGGCCGGGTCGCCGCGGCCACCCAGGCGGTGGTCAGCGGGCCACAGGCGTTCTCCATTGGGGCGGGTGCCCTGCTGGTCGGGTTCCTGGACTACCGGCTGTTGTTCGCGCTGGTCGGGGTGGCCACCCTGGCCGCCGGCAGCTACCTGTGGCGGGGTCGGCATCTGAGCGCGCCGACCGGGGCCCGCCCGCCGACGCCGCCCACCCGCCCGACGCTCCCGGCGCCTCGCCGACCGGCCGAGGACGCCGACCGACCCGGACTTCCAGCACCCACCGATCCACGACGAGCGGCCGCCCCGGGTGGGGCGGCCGCGCACCGAGAATGAACCGGGAGATCAGACGTTGAGGGTTTCCAGGTGCTGCTTGACCTGAGTGATCGAGGGATTCGTCAGGGCGCTGCCGTCGGCGAAGCGCAGCGTCGGCACCGTCTGGTTGCCGCCGTTGACACTCATCACGAACTCCGCGGCCTTCGGGTCCTGCTCGATGTCGACCACCTCGTACCCGATGCCCTCCCGGTCAAGCTGCGACTTCAGCCGGTGGCAGTAGCCGCACCAGGGGGTGGAATACATCGTCAGCATGGTCGGATCCTCCAACTCCTCCGGCCGCGGCTTGCGGATCAAGCCGAGGCTGTTCGCTGCAACGCTGGGAGGAGCTGAGATGATTCCTGGTTGTGGTGGTTCACTCAGCGTCGGAACAGGTGCTCGCCGGGCTGGACCCGGAGCAACGCTCCGCCGTGACCGCACCCGCCGGCCCGGTCTGCATCCTGGCCGGCGCCGGCACGGGCAAGACCCGGGCGATCACCTCCCGAATCGCCCACCGGGCGCTCTCCGGGGAGATCTCCCCCCGGCACGTGCTCGCGGTCACCTTCACCGCCCGTGCCGCCGCCGAAATGCGACACCGTCTCACTCTGCTCGGGGCGCAAGGTGTCCAGGCGCGGACCTTCCACGCGGCCGCGCTGCGCCAGGTGCGGTACTTCGCGCCCCGGCTGCTGGCCGGTCGCGCCATGCCCGAACTGCTCGACAGCAAGGTGCGACTGGTCACGCTCGCCGCCGCCCGGGTCGGTCTGCGTACCGACCGGGCCGCCGCCCGCGACCTGGCCGGCGAGATCGAGTGGGCGAAGTCGTCGCTGGTCGAACCGGCGGACTACGTGGTGGCCGCGGCCCGGGCGCTGCGCGACACACCCCACGAGCCGGCGAAGGTGGCCGACGTGTTCACCGCGTACGAGCAGCTCAAGCGCTCGAACGGTGTGATCGACTTCGAGGACATGCTGCGGGCCGCGGTGTGGGGCATCGAGGAGCACCCGGACGTCGGCGAGCAGGTTCGCGGCCAGTACCGGCATTTCGTGGTCGACGAGTACCAGGACGTCAACCCCCTCCAGCAACGGCTGCTGGACGCCTGGCTGGGCGGCCGGGACGACCTGACCGTGGTCGGGGACGCCAGCCAGACGATCTACTCGTTCACCGGGGCGACCTCCGCGTACCTGGTCGACTTCCCTCGCCGACACCGCCGCGCGACAGTGGTCCGGTTGGTCCGTGACTACCGCTCCACCCCCCAGGTGGTCGGGCTGGCCAACGCGGTGATCTCCCAGGCCCGGGGCACCGAGGCACGGCTGCGGCTGGAGTTGAGCGGGCAACGCCCACCCGGCCCCGAACCGGATCTGCGGATCTTCACCGACGAGCCGGCGGAGGCGAACGCGGTGGCCGCGCGCTGCCGGTCGCTGATCGACGCGGGCACGCCGGCGAAGGAGATCGCCGTGCTGTTCCGCGTCAACGCGCAGTCCGAGGCGTACGAGAAGGCGCTCACCGAGGCCGCTGTGCCGTACGTCGTGCAGGGCGCGGAGCGGTTCTTCGAACGGGCCGAGGTGCGCCAGGCGATGGTCGCGTTGCGTGCCGCCACCCGCTCCATCCCGGGGGAGACACCATTGCCGGCCGCCGTCGTCGAGGCGCTCACCGCCGTCGGCTGGGCCCCGGACGCGCCCCCGGCCGGTGGCGCCGCCCGCGAGCGATGGGAGGCGCTGTCCGCGCTGGTCCAGCTCGCCGAGGAGTACGCGGCCACCCCCGAGGTCGTGCCGATCGGCGAGGCCGCCTCGGTGGAGCGCCCGGTCACCCTCTCCGACTTCACCGAGGAGTTGGCGCGTCGGGCCGCCCAGCAGCACGTGCCGACGGTGGACGGGGTGACGCTGGCGTCCCTGCACTCGGCGAAGGGGCTGGAGTGGGACGCGGTCTTCCTGGTCGGCCTCGCCGAGGGCACCCTGCCCACCACGTACGCCAAGACCGTCGAGCAGGTTGAGGAGGAGCGCCGGCTGCTCTACGTCGGGATCACCCGCGCCCGGGAGTGGCTCTGGCTGTCGTACGCGACCGCGCGCTCGCCGGGCGGACGGGCCCGGCGGCCGTCTCGGTTCCTGCCCCAGCTGGACCGCTCCGGCGGCACCGAACGGGCGACCGGCGGCACCGGTCCGGCCCGCCGTCCCGAGCGGCGGCGAACCCAGATCGTCTCCTGCCGGATCTGCGGCGCCACCCTGCTCGCCGGCCCGGACCGCAAGCTCGGTCGCTGCCCCACCTGCCCGTCCGACATCGACGATGAGCTGCACGAACGGCTGCGGGAGTGGCGGCAACGGGTGGCCGGTGCGCAGAAGGTCCCGGCGTACGTGGTCTTCACCGACGCGACGCTGATCGCGTTGGCCGAGCGGCGACCGGGCCGGTCGGAGGAACTGATCGCCATCGCCGGTATCGGCCCGCGCAAGTTGGGCCTCTACGGGGAGTCGGTGCTGGCGCTCGTGGCTGGTGCCGGGGTGGACGATGTCTGCCCGGAGAAAACTTTCGAAATCTCGTCGTAAATTCGTTTGCCCTCGCCCCGGCGCGAGGAATAGCCTCAGGACACACCACGCGAGCGGCGCCATTCCGGCTGCTCACGGGGTCGGTCCAGTCGATTCGAGGAACGTGAGGGAGGTGGCACCTGTGGAGATCTTCACCTATGAGCGTCTGACGGCGATGCCGTCTGTCCACGCTCCGCTGTCGGCTGTCCGGGTGGCCCTTGCGGCCGCACGACCGTCGGTTCCGCAGGTGCACCAGGTTCAGGCCGAGCTGATCCTGACCGTCGCGCCCACCGGAGTCGAGGGGACCAGTGGCACCACGGGCATGGGCATCAATGACGTCAAGAAGCGTATGGATGTCCGCGGCGTTCCACCTCGAGGTAGACCGGTCTGACCATCAGACTCCGGCTCACCTCGAGGCCGCGGAACCCGCTTACCGGGATCCGCGGCCTCAGTTTTTTGCCCGCCGTAAGTACGTCGGAATGCGATCCACGAGATCGAAGTGAGAGAGAGGTGACCGGGAGATGAGTCTGGCGTTGGCCCCCCTCGACATGAGCGTCGAGATGGAGGCGAACCTGCCCTGCCGGAAGTTCGACCCCGACCTGTGGTTCTCCGACTCGCCCACCGAGCTCGAGCTGGCCAAGTCGCTCTGCGGGGACTGCCCGCTGCGCGTCGAGTGCCTGGCCGGAGCCGTTGAGCGAGCGGAGCCGTGGGGCGTCTGGGGCGGCGAGATCTTCGAGCGTGGCGCGGTTGTCCCGCGTAAGCGGCCCCGTGGCCGTCCGCGTAAGGAAGACGTCGCCCGTGACGCTGCGCTTCGGGTCGAGGCCGAGGCGCGCCTGGCGGCCAGTGGGCTGTCCGAGGTGCGTGGCGCGGTCCGGCTGGCAGCCTGACATGTTCCCGACCAGTTCCAACTACGCCGGTGGCACACCGGCAGTGAGTGAGAAAACGATGTTGAACATTCCGAGTGGGGCCTTCGAGATGCAACTACTCCACGAAGCGTTGACCCGGGCTCGAATGCGGCGGCCTCAGGCCGGTCGTACCACCACGAGCACTGAGGCAACCCGATCCGCCCGTACCGTCGCCATGACCGGCCGCAACCAGGCGGCCCGCGACCTGGGCGTTCTCTAGTACCACCCCACTGGGGAAGGGCGGGTGCCGACCGGCACCCGCCCTTCCCCATGTCGTGAAGCGTCCGAGCCTTGGCGCGGTCAGGCCGCCCGAGCCTTGGCGCGGTCAGGCGGCTCGGGACTCGGCGCGGTCAGGCGACCGGAGCAAAGCCGGGCAGCCAGCGCTCCAGGATGCTCCGGTAGGGAGCCTTCGCCTCCAACTGGCAGAGCACCCCGATCGACCCGAGTGTCACCCGGTGGATCAGCAGGTACGACGGTGGCAGGTTGAGCTGCCTGCTCAGCTGGTACGTGGGGGAGCGAGGGCTGGCCAGTCGACCCGCCTCGGCCCGTAGCCAGGCTCGGGTGAACCGGAAGCCGTCCGCCGCGATGGGTTCCAGCATGGGGCGCATGAAGTCGAGCACCCCCTCGGCGTCGATCTCCTCGGCCGAGCCGATGAACCCCTCCGAGCGCAGCCCCGCCACCACCTCGTCGGCATTGCCGCGCAGGGCCATCGCGGCGATCCGACCGATCGGCTCCGGAGTGCCCTCCGGCATCCGGGCCACCGCACCGAAGTCGATCACCCCGAGCCGACCGTCGGGCAGCAGCCGAAAGTTTCCCGGGTGCGGGTCGGCGTGCAGCAGCCCAGCCCGCTGCGGCGCGGACAGGTGCAGGGTGGCCATCAACCGGCCGGCCTCGTCCCGATCCTCCTCGGTGCCCTCGCGGATGATGTCGGCCAGCGGGGTGCCCGTCACCCACTCGGTGACCAGCACCCGGGGCGAGGCGTCTACCACTTCCGGGATGAAGATCTCCGGGTCGTCGGCGTACGCGGCGGCGAAGGCGCGCTGCGACTCGGCCTCCAACTCGTAGTCCAACTCCTCGGTGATCCGTTCGCGCAGCTCGGTCAGGAGCGGCTTGACGTCCAGGCCGGGCTGGATGGCACGGAACATCCCACCCAGTCGAGAGAGCTGCTTGAGGTCGGCGAGCAGGGCGTCACCTGCCCCCGGATATTGGATCTTGACCGCTACGTCGCGGCTGTTCGGTGCGCCCGTCTCGTCGAACCCCGGCTCGCGCCAGCGCGCCCGGTGCACCTGGCCGATGCTCGCGGCGGCGGCGGGGACGTCGTTGAACTCGACGAACAGGTCCCGCCAGTCGGGGCCGAGCTGCTCGGCCAGCACCTTGTGCACGCTGGCGGCCGGCAGCGGTGGCGCAGCCTCCTGCAACTTCGTCAACGCCTGCCGGTAGGGCGCGGCAATCTCCTCCGGCAATGCCGCCTCGAAGACCGACAGCGCCTGGCCGAACTTCATCGCCCCGCCCTTGAGCTGGCCCAGCACGCTGAACAGCTGCTCGGCGGTGCGCTGCTGGATCTCTGCCGAGATCACGTCGGAGGCGAGCCCGGTGACGCGCTTTCCCATCCCGAGAACGGTCCGGCCGGCGAAGCCGAGCGGCAGGGCGGCGAGCTTGGCGGTGCGGGACACGGCGCGGCGCGGGATGTCGGTCACCCGGTCATTGTTACCGACCGGAGGGCACCCCTGCTGCTCTGCGGCCGGGCTGGTCCGGACACTCGTCCCTGCGAGCACCCACACGCCGGGTGTGGCGGCCAACCCCGACGACGGAAATGGCCGGCACCGGTGATCTCCATGGCGCCACCGAGCGTCTCCGGATGGCCTCCGTCCAGCTGCGTCAGTGCCTCGGCCAGCGCGTACCCGCAGGCGGCGAGCAGGGTGCCGGTCGTTCCGGCGGCCGCCGGGTCGGCGGCGGCGAGTTGAGCGGCGAGCCGCGGCCAGTCCGGGTCGCGGTCGGCCCGGTGCAGCTCGACGCAGTGCAGGCAGGGGCCGGCGGGCGGGCGGACCAACGGCCCGATCACCGGTACGCCTTCGCGGAGCGTGACCAGCAGGTGCGGCTGCCGGCGCTGGGCGAGACCGGCGGCGAGCAGTGCGGGAGGCCGGTCCGAGCCGAGCTGGATAACCAGGTCGATCCGCCCGGCGCGGCTCGGGTTTGTGCCGGTGCCCGGTGCGACGCGGTTGACCGCGGCTCGCACAGCAGGCGCCAACGGGCGACCAAGATCGGTGGCGGGGATGCCCGTGCCGATCAGATCGACGGGGCGTACCGGGCCGGTGAGCTGGGGAATCACCTGCCCCACGCCGGACTGGGCCAACGCCACCGTCAGCGGCCCGCCGAGCGCACCGGGGCCGGTGAGCAGGACGCGGGACGCCCGCCGCCGACGCAGGACCTGCGCCGGGGTGCCGGGCAGTCGGGCGGCGGTCAGGGCCAGCGCGCCGGCCTCTGCCGCGAGCCGGGCACGGACCGGGCCGGTCAGGTCGCGGGGGAGCAGGCTGTGCGCGGGCACCAACAGGCCGGCGCTGTGCAGTGTGTCGAGCAGGGTGCGCGCGTCGTCGGTGTTGACCTTGGCGGTCGCCGCCTCGGCCAGCACGGTGCGCTCGCTGCGGGTGCCGTCGAGCAGGTCGAGCAGGTGGGCGGCGCGGGGGTTGGCCAACTCCAGGAGGACGGCCGGCCCGGGGCCGACGCCGAGTTGGAGGGTGTGCCGGTCCCGCCAGAGCCGGCTGAGGCCGGGCAGCAGGGTGGGGCGGGGCAGTACGGTGCGGCTCATGGTCACGAATCGTGACCGCATCCTCGCGCTTGGTCGATCGTTGTCCACAGGCGGCCAGGCCGCTGTCCAGCGCTATCCACAGGATTTGGCGAGTTTTCCACAGCCCGCCGTCCCTGTTGTCGGTCAGCCGACAGGGCTACCGACGTCGGTGGCACCGAACTCGCGATGGCAACGGGGTGGGGTGGCCAGCAGCCACCCCACCCCGTTCAACCCGTTCGGGTCAGACCTTGGCCTTGCCCAGAATGCGGTTCACTGTTGTTCCGCATACCGGACACTTGCCCTTGGCCATGTTCATTCCGGTCTTCGAGACCTCGACGTGCCCCTCGAAGTCCCGCTTCTCCTTGCACTTCACGCAGTAACCGTTGTAGGTCGTCTGGGCCTGGTCGGCCACGGTGCCCTCCTCGTCTCGTCCGCCGGTCAATGCCGTTCCGGCGGGGTGCCCGGCGGCGGGCCACACGGGGCGCCGGCGCTGGGTCTCACTCCGCGGCCACCTTCGTGACCGCTGGTTCGCGGACCCTACCCAGGTCTGGGCAGTTCCATGTCAGCTGTGCATCGACACTGTGAGCAAGTCGACGTCGAGAGTGTGCATGGCGAAATAGGTCGGATAAGTCAGTTTGGCGGGGACACGCCGACCAAACCTTGACAGCCACCCGTGCGAGTGCCCCCGCGGGGGCATCCGGGACGGTGATCACCTACGGTGGGGAGGTGCCGCGTACCGGTGCCATCGGCGTTCACGAAGGGTGACGAGATGGCGCGATGGCGCTGCAGTCAAGAAATTTTCGGGACGCCTAGCGACCAATCACCACTTTCTGGGCGCGTGTCGCGCGGTTGACCCTTGCGGACCCCTGGTCAGTGGGCATTAGCTTTCCTTCGTGACACGTAGCCGAGGCTGCGCGGGCCAGTGATGGCGGGGACGCGCAAGCCGGTCGTCGAGGTGCGGCGCAGCCAGCGTCGACGACGCACGGTGTCCGCGTACCGTGACGGTGAGCGAGTGGTCGTCCTCATCCCCGACCAGTTCTCCCGCGCTGAGGAGAGCGAGTGGGTCGATCGGATGCTCGCCCGACTCGCCGCGCGGGAGGGGCGCCTCGCCCGCTCCGATGCCGAGCTACTGGCCCGCGCCAACCGGCTCATCGACCTCTACCTCGCCGAATACGCCACGAAAGCGGTGCCGGCCAGCGTCCGCTGGGTCACCAACCAGAACGGCCGTTGGGGCTCCTGCACGCCGGCAGACCGCAGCATCCGAATCTCGCACCGCGTCCAGGAGATGCCCGAATGGGTGATCGACTACGTGCTGCTCCACGAGTTGGCGCACCTCATCGTGCCCAGCCACAACGCCCGGTTCTGGGCGTTGGTTGGTCGCTACCCCAAGGCGGAACGCGCTCGCGGCTACCTCGAAGGGGTCGCCGCCGCCTCCTGCGCACCGCTCCCCACCTGATCCACACCCCTGCGGAGCTCCGTCAGGTGTCGGGTGAGGCGCGATCGGTCTAGATCAACTCGGTTTCCTGAATACCGCGCTATCGACGACCCAATGACACCGCGACTTTCATGAAGCCGAGTCGATCACGTCACCGAATGGGCACGCCCGGTGGGGCGCTAGGGTCGGGGGATGGCGCGACGGGTGGTGGTGGCGTTACTTGGGCCGGTGTACTGGTCGCCGCCCGGCGTGGACCTGGCAGAGTGGCGAGCGGCTCTCGCGGAAGACGTCATCGACCTGCTCGCCACGCTCAACGAGGTGGAGGTCGCGGTCGCGGTGACCCCGGCCGACCGGGCTCTGGCCGATGCGCTGGTCTGGCCCGGCACAGCGGTGTACGAGGTGGCCGAGCCGACACCCAACGCCGTGTTCGCCGCGCTGGAGGGGTACGACCAAGCGGCCGTGCTGGTCAGTGACGTGCCTGACCTGCCCGCACTGACCGTCGGCAAGCTGCTCCGCCCACTCACCACCCGACCGGTCGCCGTGGCTCCGGTCGAGGGCGGCGGTCCGGGTCTGCTCGGAGTCGCGGTACGACTGCCCGCGCCGAGCTGGCTACCGACGCTGGAACTGGACACGGCGACGCCGGCGCAGGCGCGCGCCAACGCCCCGCGACCGGGTGACGTGGCGGTCACCGCCGGCTGGCGCCGGCTGCGTGGCCCGGCCGACCTGGCCACGCTGGACCCAGCCTTCGAGGGTTGGGAAGCGACGCGCGCCCTTCTCTCCGGTTCAGGCCGACCTGCCTGAACCGCTGGCACTGCCTGAACCGCCGGCCCTGACTGGACCGCCGGCACTGCCTGAGCCTCCGGGCAGCCGAACGCGCCCCGGGTGCCCGCTGTCGATCATGCGGGCACCCGGGGCGCAGGTCGTCGATGCGCGGACGTCAGGACTTGGCGTCGCCCTCACCGTCGGTCTCGTCGGACGGACCCGACTGACCCGACGGACCAGCCTGACCCGACGGGCCCGACTGGCCGGGGGCCTGCTCCTCGACCCCTCCGGGGGCGGTGAAGTCGAAGCTGTCCAGCTCGCTGAGGTCCATGTCGTTCATCGCGAAGGCGACCGGGTCGGCGAAGTCGTCGTCCGACGGGAGCAGGTCCGGGTGGCCCCAGACGGCGTCGCGGCCTTCGATGCCACGGTGCTGGGTGAGCGCCGCCCAGAGTGCTGCGGCTTCGCGCAGCCGGCGGGGGCGCAGCTCCAGACCGACCAGCGCGGCGAAGGTCTGCTCGGCGGGACCGCCGGCGGCCCGGCGACGGCGGAACGCCTCGCCCAACCGGACGACGTTGGGCAGCCGGTCGCTGGCGGCGCTGTCCACGACGTGGCACACCCAGCCCTCGACCAGGGCGAGTGCGGTTTCCAGGCGGGCCAGTGAGGCCTTCTGGGCCGGGGTGTCCTCCGGGGTGAAGATGCCCTCCAGGGCGATCGCCTGCATCGACTCCGGGTCGGTCGGGTCGACCCGCCCCATCGCTTCCTCGATCGCCTCCCGGTTGACCCGGATGCCCGAGGCGTACATCTCGACTGCGCTGAGCACGTGACCGCGCAGCCACGGGACGTGCTGGAACAGCCGCTGATGAGCGGCCTCGCGCAGCGCCACGTAGAGGCGGACCTCGTCCTCGGGCAGCTCCAGGCCCTCGCCGTACGCCCGGATGTTGGCCGGGATGAGCGCGGCGGTGCCGGCCGGGCCGAGCGGCAGCCCGATGTCGCCGGCGGAGAGCACCTCCGCGGCGAGCGAACCGAGGGCCTGGCCCAACTGGCCACCGAAGAGCGCGCCACCGAGGGACGCCACCATCGACTGCATCGGGCCGAGCTGGGCGCGCGCCTCCGGTGGCACCAGGTCGCCCATCGCGCCGACCATCCGGCTGGCGACGGGGTCGCACAGCTTGCGCCACACGTCCAGCGTCTTGAAGATCCACTCGTTGCGGTTCCACGCAACGGGGTTCTGGATGCCGGAGGGCCACGCCGAGGCGGGCTCCAACCAGAGGTCGGCCAGGCGCAGCGCCTCCTCGACCGCGTTGCGCTCGTACATCGACACAGCCGGGTCACCGGCGGCCGCGAGCTGACTGGCTGCGACCTGCCGGGCCAGGTCCCAGTTGACCGGCCCGCTGCCCGGCGCGGAGAGCAGGTGCTGCAACTGCGACATGAACTGCTGCATCTGCGCGGGATCGTTGGGGTCTGGTGGCTGCCCACCCGGGAGCGCGAATCCGAACGGAATATCAGGCACGACATCTACGGTACGCGGACCGCGCCCCAGGTCGCCGCTGCTGGCGTTGCGCTGAGGGCGAAGTCGCGTGGCGCATTCGGCGGGCGGCCCGGGCCCGGTCGGTACGCTCTGCGGCATGAGACGTCGTGGCCTGACGGTCCTGCTCGGGGCCCTGTTCACCGCCCTGCTGAGCATCGGGGTGCTCCGGGTGCCGATTCCGTACGTGGTGCTGGGCCCTGGTCCGACGGTCAACACCCTCGGTACGGCCGACGGTAAGGAGGTCATCCAGGTCACCGGTCGGGAGACCTCGACCTCGGCCGGCCAGTTGCGGCTGACCACGGTGGGGGTGCAGCCCACTGTGCGGTTGCGTGGGGCGATCGCGGGATGGTTCTCCGACGACGAGGCGGTGGTGCCGCGCGAGCTGGTCTACCCGCCGGGGGAGTCGACCGAGCAGGTCGAGCAGCGCAATGCCGAGGACTTCAAGGCGTCGCAGACCAGCGCGGAGACCGCCGCGTTGCGAAAGCTGGGCTTTCCGGTGCAGGTGGTGATCAAGACGGTGGCCGGGGACGGTCCGTCGGCCGGGGCGCTGAAGGCCGGCGATCTGATCACCTCGGTCGACGGCCAGCCGGTGCCGGTGGCCGCGAAGGTCACCGAGCTGGTCCGGGCCAAGCCAGCGGGCACGGCGTTGACCATCGGCTACACCCGTGACGGTGTGCCGGCCACCGCGACGGTGACCAGTCAGGAGCAGGACGGCCGACCGCGTATCGGGGTCGAGATCGATCAGCAGCAGCCGCACCCGTTCACGCTCGGTATCGACCTGGGGGACATCGGTGGGCCGAGCGCCGGTCTGATGTTCGCCCTGGGGATCGTGGACAAGTTGACCCCCGCCGACCTCACCGGCGGTCAGGTCATCGCCGGCACCGGCACCATCGACGACGAGGGTGTCGTCGGCCCGATCGGCGGGATCGCCCAGAAGCTGGTCGGCGCCAAGCGCGCCGGGGCGAAGGTCTTCCTGGTGCCGGCGGACAACTGCGCCGAGGCGGTCCGCAACCCACAGCCCGATCTGCCGCTGTTGCGGGTCGGCTCGTTGGACGAGGCGATGACCGCTCTGGAGACGTTGCGCGGGGGCGGTCAGCCGACGCGTTGCTGACGGGTGTGACCGTGCCCCGACACGCTCAGGAACACCCCGTACTCTGGGTGCCTGGTCGGAGCCGATCATATCGAGCGTGCGGAGCCAACAGTGGTCATGCGTAGCAGCAGCCCCCTCCCGAGAATGAGCCGGCGCGGGCGCGTCACCATCGCTGTCCTGGTCGGGGTGTTCGTGCTCTTCACCCTGCTCGGCTGGGGTGTCCAGGCGTGGACCGACTGGCTCTGGTTCGACGAGGTCCGCTACACCGAGGTCTTCACCGGTGTCCTGCTCACCCGGCTGGTGCTCTTCCTCGCCATCGGCCTCGGCATGGCGGTGATCGTCGGTGGCAACCTGTGGCTGGCCTACCGGTTGCGCCCGCGAATGCGTCCGCACTCGGTGGAGCAGGCGACCCTGGAGCGCTACCGGATGGTGCTCAGCCCGCGTCTGGGCACCTGGATCCTGCTGACCGCCGCGGTGGTCGGGCTCTTCGCCGGCCTCTCCGCGCAGAACCGGTGGAACCAGTGGCTGCTCTTCCGCAACGGCGGTGACTTCGGCATCAAGGACCCGGAGTTCGGGGTCGACATCGGCTTCTACGTCTTCCAACTGCCGTTCTGGCGTTACCTGCTCGGGGTCGCCTTCACCGCGGTGGTGCTGGCCGTGATCGGCGCGCTGGCGGTGCACTACCTCTTCGGCGGTGTCCGCCTGCAGGGCGTCGGTGACCGGATGAGCAACGCGGCCCGCGCGCACCTGAGCACCCTGGTCGCGGTCTTCGTGCTGCTGAAGGCGATCGCGTACGTGTTGGACCGGCGGGCGATGCTGCTGGAGTACAACGAGGGCGCCAAGTTGTACGGCGCCGGCTACGCCGACGTCAACGCGTTGCTGCCGGCGAAGGAGATCCTCGCCTACATCTCGATCGTGGTGGCGATCGCCATCCTCGTGTTCTCCAACGCCTGGATGCGGAACCTGGTCTGGCCGGGGATCTCGCTGGCGCTGCTGGGCGTGTCCGCGGTGGCCATCGGCGGCATCTACCCCTGGGCGGTGCAGACCTTCGAGGTCAAGCCGAGCGCCAAGGACAAGGAAGCGCCGTACATCCAGCGCAGCATCGACGCGACGCGGGCGGCGTTCGGGTTGGCGGCCACCGAGACGACCCCGTACGCGGCGAACAACCTCACCCCACCGGGGAACCTGGCCACCGACACCTCGGTGGTGTCGAACGTACGGCTGCTCGACCCGCAGTTGGTCAGCGAGACGTACACCCAGCTCCAGCAGGTGCGTGGCTTCTACGACTTCGGTCCGAAGCTGGACATCGACCGGTACGGGGTCAACGGCAACGTCTCCGATTACGTGGTCGGCGTCCGGGAGATCAACTACGGCGAGTTGACCGACCAGCAGAACACCTGGATCAACCGGCACACCGTCTACACCCACGGGTTCGGGCTGGTGGCCGCACCGGCCAACCAGGTGGTCTGCGGTGGGCAGCCGTTCTTCGTCTCCGGCTTCCTCGGCGAGAAGACCCAGGAGGCGTGCTCCTCGCAGACCGAGCAGATCCCGGCCAAGCAGCCGCGCATCTACTACGGCGAGCGGATGGAGGCCGACGACTACGCCATCGTCGGGCAGTCCGACCCGAACAAGAAGGCCGAGTTCGACCGGCCGGTCGGTGAGGGTGGCGGCGAGTCCTACACCTACACCGGCGAGGGCGGTGTGGAGATCGGTTCCTTCACCCGGCGACTGCTGTACGCCATCAAGGAGCAGGAGTCGAACTTCCTGCTCTCCGAGGCGGTCAACAAGGACTCCAAGCTGCTCTACGTGCGTAACCCGCGCGACCGGGTGGAGAAGGTCGCGCCGTTCCTCACCCTGGACGGCGACCCGTACCCGGCAGTGGTGGACGGTCGGGTGCAGTGGATCGTCGACGGTTACACCACGGCGGCCTCCTACCCGTACGCGGAGAAGGTCAACCTGCAGACCGAGACCACCGACGAGTTGACCAACCGGGGCACCTTCCAGCTGGCCCGGGAGGACGTCAACTACATGCGCAACTCGGTGAAGGCCACCGTCGACGCGTACGACGGCACGGTGAAGCTCTACGAGTACGACGACACCGACCCGGTGCTGAAGGCGTGGAACAAGGCGTTCGGCGGTGACCTGGTGCTGCCGAAGGCGGAGATCCCGGTCGAGCTGAGCGAGCACCTGCGCTACCCGGCGGACATGTTCAAGGTGCAGCGCAACCTGCTCACCAAGTTCCACGTGACCAACCCGGGTGACTTCTACTCCGCGCAGGACTTCTGGCAGGTGCCCAACGTGCCGGACGCTCCGGACAGCGGTCAGAAGCAGCCCCCGTACTACCTCTTCACCCAGTTCCCCGGGCAGGAGAGCCCCCGGTTCCAGCTCACCTCGGCGGTCACCCCGAACGGCCGGCAGAACCTCGCCGCGCTGATCTCCGGGTCGTACGTCGATGGTCAGCCCCGGCTGGAGGTGCTGGAGTTGCCGGATCAGACCCGGATCTCCGGCCCGGTGCAGGTGCACCAGCAGATGACCAACAACGCGAACATCCGTCAGCAGCTCAACCTGCTCTCCAGCAACCAGGCGCAGGTGCAGTACGGCAACCTGCTCTCGTTGCCCTTCGCCGACGGCATGCTCTACGTCGAGCCGGTCTACGTGAAGAGCAACCAGCAGGACGCGTACCCGCTGTTGCAGAAGGTGCTCCTCTCGTACGGTGATGGTGGCTCCTTCGTGGCGCTCGCCGACAACATCAACGACGGCATCAAGCAGTTGGTCGAGCAGGGTAAGAAGGCCGGGCAGGGCACGTCGCCGCCACCGACGACCGGGGGCAACCCGACGACTCCGACTCCGACGCCGTCGGGGACGGCGACGCCGACGCCGACGCCGACCCCCAGCGCCGGCACCCCGCCGCCGACCGGTGACCTGGCTGCCGCCGCGGACCGGGTGCAGACCGCGATCACCGAGGTCCGGGCCGCGCAGACGTCAGGCGACTTCGAGCGGTACGGGCGCGCGCTGAAGGCTCTCGACGAGGCGCTCACCGCGTTCCAGCAGGCGCAGCAGGCCGCTGGTGCGCCGGGTGCCACCCCGAGCGCCGGCGGCTGACCCGGCACGCCCGGGAGTACGTTTCGGAGCCCTCGTCGTCGGACCGCACCGGTCCGCACGGCGGGGGCTCCGCCGTGTCCGGAGCCGTGCCGCTCTGTCATCTCGCCGACAGGCGTGGACGGGGCCGCAACCTGCGGTATCGGCCCGCCGTCCTCATGTGCAACGGGGTGGATGAGGGGGAGCAGTGGTGAGGGACGCGCAGAGCTTCGATGACTTCTACCGCAGCAGCACGCGGCGGATGATGCGGTACGGCTATGCGGTCGTCGGCGACTACACCGAGGCGCAGGACCTGGTGCAGGAGGCGTACGCCCGGGCCTGGCGGCAGTGGGGGAGGTTGTCGGAGCATCCGGCGCCGGAGGCGTGGCTGCGGCTGGTCGTGGCCCGGTTGGCGACCGACCGCTGGCGGCGGCTGCGGGGTCTGCGCGGCGCGCTGCGGTTGGCCGGGCCCCCGCTGCCGGTGTCTCCGCCCAACGAGGACAGCGTGCTGCTGGTCCAGGCCCTGCGTCAGGTGCCGGCAACCCACCGGCGAGCGTTGGCGCTGCACTACCTGTTCGACATGCCGGTCGAGGAGATCGCCCATGAAATCGATGTGCCAGTCGGCACGGTGAAGTCGTGGCTTTCCCGCGGCCGGGCCCGACTCGCCGCGTTGCTGCCCGATCTGGTCGTCGTGGAATTGGAGGCCACCGATGTCGCATGAACTGTCCGAGCTGTACAGGTCCCTCGCCGCCGACGCGGACGCTCGCGAGCTGGGCCTTCCCGACGTGCTGCGGCACCAGGCGGACCGTCGGGCCCGGCTTCGTGCGGCCGGGAGCACCCTCGCCGTGGGGTTGGTGGTGGTGGGTGTGCTGATCGGGGCCCAGGTGGTCGCCCCGCCGCCGGCAGCCGTACCCGCGCCGGCCGGCATGTCGACCCCGACGCCGTCGGTGTCGCCGTCTCCGAACGTGACTGGCGGTGCGCCGTCGTCGCCTGTCACGCCGACCCCGCCGGGCCGCTCGCCGGGTGCGACGGCGACGTCTCCGGGTGTCAGCGGCACATCGCAGCCCAGGACGCCGACCAGCATCCCGGATCGGGCGTTCTTCGCGCTCGCGTCGGCCAACCAGATCGGCATCGCACCGCAGTTCCGGGACGTGGCCGCGCTGCCGGGCCTGTGCGGCGCGGACATCCCGAGCGAGACGGTCGTACACCGTCGAACCCGGCTCCTGGTCTACAAGCTGCCGCAGAACCCCGGCGAGGGGTACGTCCCGGACGGCAGCTACACCCACTCCATCGCGATCTACCGGGCCGGGCGCGCCGACGACGTGCTGGAGGAGTTGCGGCAGGCGGTGCGGGACTGCCCCGAGCAGAAGCTGCCGGGCGATGACACGTCGGCGCGGAGCAGGCAGCGGCTGCTCCCCGACAGCGGGTTCGGCGACGAGTCGGTGCTGTTCGAGATGCGCAGCGCGGGTCAGGACGTCAACGGCGACCCGACCGGTGTTCAGGACGTGCGGCTGGTCCGGGCGATCCGGGTCGGCGACGTGGTGACGATCCTCTGGGAGCAGGGCTGGGAGAACACCTCCAGCCAGCGGGCGCAGGTCGACGCGGACAGTCGCCGCGCGGTCGCCGCCATCCGGAGGTGGCTTGGCTGACCTGGTGTGCCGGCCCTCGATCCGGCGGATTCGGATGTCGTTTTGCGGGGCGCGGGGGAGGTGCGCTACGGTTAGCGAGCCGACGCGGGGTGGAGCAGCTCGGTAGCTCGCTGGGCTCATAACCCAGAGGTCGCAGGTTCAAATCCTGTCCCCGCTACGAGAGAAACACCAGTTCGAAGCCCGCCTCCGGGTCACCGGGGGCGGGCTTTCGACATTCTGTGGCACCGGCCGCAGCGCTTGGCGACCCCCACTGATCATCGCCGGGACGGATGGGTTAGTCTTAACCAGTCGACGCGGGGTGGAGCAGCTCGGTAGCTCGCTGGGCTCATAACCCAGAGGTCGCAGGTTCAAATCCTGTCCCCGCTACCATTGAAAGTGATATGAGTCCGGCCCCCACACTGTGGGGGCCGGACTTTTTTGGTGCCGCTGCGACATGAGGGCCCACGGAGGGGCCGGCACCTGGCAGGCACCGGCCCCCGGCGGGTTCTACCGCAGGCCGAAGGCCCGGGTGACGCTCTGCGTGACGCCGCCGCCGTTGCGCTGCTTGGCGGTGACCCGGAACGACACGAAGTCGGCCCGCTGCGGCGCGTTCAGGGACGCCTGCCAGGTGCCCTTCTTTTCCCGCAGGTCCTGCCGCTGCCAGGTCGCCCCGTCGTCGTAGGAGATCTCCAACGTGAGCGAGGAGACCGCGTCCGGAGCGGCGGCGCTGCCCAACACCATGGGCGTGATGGAGAGGTCGCTGCGACGCTTCGCCCGCCCCGTGAAGTCCACATCCGCCTCATAGTCCAGCTGGACCAGCGGGACGGCCTTGATCTCCTGGTTGCTACCGGAGACGAAGCTCCACTCGGTACGTGTGCTGGTCGAGTACGGGCTGAAGTCCGCAACGCCCGTCGTGTCGATGACCAGCCGGTACGGCAGTTTCTCCGGTGGCAGATCAGAGGCGTTGAGCCAGGGGAAGCCGGAGGCCTGGGCCACCTGCTTGTCGCCCTGGTAGAGGACGGCCCGCTGCGGCAGCCGGGTTCCGCCGCCGTGCGCGGCTCCCGCGTCGCTGAACACCTCGAGGGTGGCGCTGAACCAGGTGTCAGCCCGGACCAGGGTGTTGTTCAGGAGTAGGCGCGGCCGCATGATCGGGCCGAACCAGCGGTCCTTCTGTGAGCTGCCCGGCTGGTAGGTCGTTACGTCCGTGCGTGACTGCGCCCAGTCTCCGATGTCGGTCTGCTGCTGCCACTTGATGTCGCTGCTGGCGGTGACCCAGTCGGTCCGCGGCCCCGGGGAGACCGGCAGGGGTCGGAACGCGGGTGCGGCGGCGTAGGCGTACGGCGGGAAGTCCACCCGCCTTTCCAGCGACGACTGCCCCGGGATCGGGGAAAGCGTCAGGTCGATCCGGGCGAGGCTCCGGGCGTCGGTCTTGGCGGAGGGGTCGCTGGGCACCCCGCCGCGGTGGTGGTCGACCAGGTCGTAGAGGTATCGCGGCGCGGGGTGGGCCTCCACGGCCAGCCGTACCGACTTGCGACCGGCGGCGGCGATCTTCTGAATCAGCCGCTCGCCCTCGTCCGAGAGGAGGCTGGCGACCGGGATCGGGCCGGTCGTCACCACGTCAGGGTTGCCGTACCAGTCGTTCTTGCGGCCGTTCTCTGCGCTGACCACGAGGAGCATCGCCGCGCCGGCGGCGTGTGCCGCGGCAGCCTGATCCGTGGGGGCCACCGAGTCGTTGCTGCGGACGACCACCGCCTTGCCCCGTGCGGACAGTTGGGCGTAGTCACCCTTCGCGCCGTTGCCGGCGAAGACAGCGTCCAGCCGCGTGGTGCCGTCCGGCAGGGCCGGGGTTCCCGGCTGGAGCAGTGGTTCACTGAGGCGGCGGCCGTCGTAGCTGATCTCCAGCGGAGTCTGCTTGGCCCGGATCCGGGTGGCGAAGATGAAGCTGCCCTTCTTCACCTTCTCGGTGGGCAGCGCCCAGAGGCTGTCGTAGGCGGCGCTGGGGAAGGTGCTGGTGAGTAGGGCGGTCGAGTCGCTGGGCGACGGTTCGGTCGAGGTGAAGGAGCGGTGTACGTCGATCCTGCTGTTGGCGATCGTGGTTGGCTGGGCGGTCGCCACCTTCACCTCGCGGGCCTTCGACGCGTCGAGGGTGACGACCCGGTCGGCCGTCAACTCCACCTCAGGAGCGCTCAGCATCGCCATCCCGAGCGAGTGCGGACCGTTGCGCCCCTCCACGTCCACCGTGGTGACCAGGCTGTACGTGCCGGGAACCAGCCGGGCGTTGAGCTCGCCGTTCAGAGTCCACATGTACTGGTAGCCACCATCGGCGCTGAGGATCTCGACCTCGCCGTTCGCGGGTCGGCCGGCACGGTCCTTCAGGCGGAGGGAGAGTCCGTACTTCTTGGGCTCGACGGAGACCCCGACGGCGGTGTGCACCTCACCGGCTGCTGAGCGCGCCTTGACCTGTGCGGAGTGCTGGCCCTGCGTAAGGCCCTTCGGGTCCACCACGACGTCGACCGTCGAGGTTCCTCGCGCGGGCACGGTGACGTGGTTGGCGCCCGCCGTGAACGTCTGTGCGGGGTAGGCGCCGCGGTCGACCGAGATCTCCAAGGTGACCGGCTTGGCGGTGGTGTTGGTGTAGGTGATCTTCCGCTTGATCGGCTGCGGAGTCGTGCCCGACGCCCACTTGACGGGCCCGGCGTCGACCGACCCAGTCGCGATGACCTGATCCTGGTGGTACGCGGCGGCCACATCCAGCCGACCGGTGCCGGCCTGGTAGGCGTTGTAGTCGGGGGTACGGACGCTGGTGCCCATCAGCGCGTCCTTGATCTGCTGCGGGGTCCAGGTCGGGTGCTTCTGCACCAGCAGGGCGGCTGCCCCGGCGACGTGTGGGGCCGCCATCGAGGTGCCACTGTTCTCGACGTAGTAACCCGGGCTGAAGGGGCTGTAATGGGAGCTCGCCGCCAGCACGTTGACGCCGGGAGCGGTCAGGTCGGGCTTGAGGCCCTCGTCGTTCAGCCGCGGCCCGCCGCTGGAGAAGATGGCCAGGTGATCGGCGGCGTCCACCGCACCGACGGTGAGCGCGGCGTCCGCGGTGCCCGGTGCGCCAAGGGTGGACGGGTCGTTTCCATTGTTGCCGGCGGCGACGACGAAGAGCGCGCCCGTCTCAGCGGTCAGCTTGTTCACGGCCTGGCTCAGCGGGTCGTTCTGGGTGTGCCACGCGCTCACACCCAGGCTCATGTTGATCACCTTGGCGCGTTCGGTCCGGGCCGCCCACTCCATGCCCGCGACGATTCCCGAGATCGACCCGTTGCCGTTCTCGTCGAGGACTTTGCCGATCACCAGATCGGCCTCGGGGGCGACGCCCCGCTCCTTGCCGCCGGAGGCGGCGCCCGTCCCGGCGACGGTGGAGGCGGTGTGGGTGCCGTGCCCGTTGTGGTCGGAGACGTCCTGGCCGGGGATGAAGCTCCGTGACGCCACGATCTGGTTCGCGAAATCGGGGTGTTCGGCGTCCACGCCGCCGTCCAGGACGGCGACCCGGACATCCTTGCCGGTGCCGCCCGCAGCCCAGGCTGCGGGGGCGCCGATCTGCGCGGTGGTGTCGGCGAGGGTGGCCTTCGCCTTGCCGTCGAGCCAGACCGTGTCGACACCGGCCGTGAAGGAGGGTGCCGCGGTGGCGGCGCTGCGGCTGGTCGCCGACCCGGCACCGCCGGTGAGGCCTGACCAGAAGCGCGCGGCCTCCGACCGGCGGGTGCGGATCGCCTCACCATCGACGGAGGAGAGCTCCATCGTGATCTGCGCGCCCGGCAGCGTGGAGCCGGCCCGGAGTTTCGCCGAACCCGCCGCGCGGGTGACGATCAGGGGGAGTTCGGCGGTCCGCGTGTCGTCGAAGCCCTGCGCGATGAGCTGGGTGACGTTGAAGAGCTGCTTGTCGAGTCGACCGGTGGCGAGGTACGGCACCGCCTCGTCCGGGTACACGTAGGTGTCCCCGCGCTGGGTGGAGATCCGCACCGAGCCGGTGGCGCCTGGCGCGCGCGTGACGTCCACCGTGGGGGTGGAGGTGCCCCCGGTGCCCG
Organism: Micromonospora sp. CPCC 205558; assembly: GCF_036902955.1. Taxonomy (NCBI): domain Bacteria; kingdom Bacillati; phylum Actinomycetota; class Actinomycetes; order Micromonosporales; family Micromonosporaceae; genus Micromonospora; species Micromonospora sp. CPCC 205558. Next base: position 56,532 of record NZ_JBAKHR010000011.1, on the reverse strand, counting down.
GGGTCACCGTCACCCGGTCGCCGGTGATCAGCGTGACCGTCACGGGGGTGCGGTCCGCGCTGCCTGTCCGGGGCGGTGACGATGGCGGTGGCGCGGGAGGTGTGGTGGCGCCGTGGGCCGCCGTGGGGGTGCTCAGGAGAGCGGCGACGAGGGTGACGCCGACCGCTGCCGCCGCAGATCTTCGGATGCGAAGAATCCGCGCACTGTCTACAAAGTTGACCATGGAAAGAATCCGATCACCTCCGGAGATTCATGTAAAGATCATCATCTTTTCCGGGGTGTTGCGAGCACGTTGCGCGCCGGCCGGTGAGCACGTTGCGCGCCGCCGGGGAGTTTCGGACGATTCGGTCGCGGAATTCGAGGTGGACCGACGTGCCGAGGTTGCGTCCCTCGGCGAGGATGGGCACATGTCTTCATTCGGTAAGTGGTGGGGCCGCCTGAGCGCGGTCTTCGGTGCGGTCGTACTGGCGGTCTTCGTGCCGGTCGCGGCCTGGGCGTCCACGGGCACCGGCGAACTCGTGGTGGAGGCCGCCCGCCGGCGCGGCCGCAGCGGCTTCGGGGTGCTGCCGCTGCTCTGCTGCCTGGTGGTGGTCGCGATCGTCGTGTTCCTGGTGCTGCGTCTGACGCGCAACCGCCGGGGTGGCCCGCCGCGCTGAGCGGGTCGGGGGCGCCGACGGACCAGCAGCAGCCGGCCCCGGGCCGGCCGCTGGTGCTACACCGCCAGGGCCGCGATGGCCTGGGACAGGAAGCGCGCGGTGGCCTCGCGGGTGCCGTCGCGCTTGACGCGGATGCGTTCGGCGGCGGTGACCAGCAGGGTGCGCACCTTGGGGTGCCCCTGGGGCGGCGGTGCCGGCGCCGGCCCGAGCAGGTCGGCGATGCTGGCGCCGAACGCGGCGGCACGTCGCTGGGCCGGGTCGGTGATGCTGCCCTCGGCGTAGCGGCGGACCGCGGAACTGGCGTTCAGCCCACGCTCGTGGCCGAGGACGGCGCCGACCTCACCATTGTTGGTCAAGAAGTTGATCACGTCGACGACCGCGTCCGGGTGGCGGGTGCCCCGGAACGCGGCCCAGTACATCGACGCCCGTGCCCACTGGGCTCCCGGCGGGCCGGGGAAGCCGACGATGGCCAACTCGGATTTGCTGAGTCGTTGCAGCTCCGGTAGCTGATGCGACCAGGCGAAGGACGCGGCGGTAGCCCCGTTCACCACCAGCTGTCGGGCCGGCTCGCCGCTGTCGGCCTGCTCGACCAGCGCCGCGCTCGGCGTGGCCCGTGCTCGGCGAGCCCGCTGCCACAGCTCGAACCACGCGATCAGCTCGTCCGCGCCGAAACCGAGCTGGTTGCCCCGGTAGAACTCGCCGCCCTGCGACCGCAGCCAGAGCCAGAGCGCCCGGTAGTCGCCCGACCCGTCCATGGTGCCGGCCACCCGGCCGTCGCTGACCTCGGTGACCTGCGTGGCCCAGGCGATGTAGTCGGCCCACGTCATCCCGGCCCGTGGCTCCGGCATCTGCAGCTCCCGCAGCAGGTCCCGGTTGAACACCACGACGGCGTGGGTCTGCCCGGCGGCCACCGCCATCGTCCGCCCCTCCACCGTGCCGTAGCGGATCAGGCCTTCCGGTAGGCCCCGAAGATCCAGGTGCCGGTCGGTGAGGTCGAGGATGACCTGACGTTGGGTGTACTCGGTCAGCATGGCGTCGTCGATCTGGATCAGGTCCGGTACGTTCCCGCCGCCCGACTGGGTGGCCAGCCGGTCGTAGTAGCCGTCGGCGCCCTGCCAGGTGACCCGGAAGGTGACCCGGGGGTTGCGATTCGAGTAGAGCTGGAGCGCCTTCTCGGTGAGCTCGGCCCGTCTGGCGTCACCCCACCAGAAGACCGACAGCTCGACGGGCCCGTCATGGGTCGAGGTCGCGGCGCCGTCGCTGCATCCCGCCAGCCCGCCGGACGCGAGCAAAGGTGCGCCGAGCAGCGCGCCGAGCAGTCGGCGCCGGCCCAGGTCGGCGCCGAGGCGGTCGAGCGGCTGTCGAACAACGGGCACGGGGCTCTCCTGGACCTACGGGGGTGGCGGTCGGACCATTCACGCAGGCAGCGCACGAAGGTGTCAACGTCCGTCCGGTCACCCTCGGCTGGGTGGTCGAATCAGGGCCTTCCCGTGTCGCGTGGTGTACTAGGGCGCGTGGAACTTCTGCACTCGGGCAAGGTCCGGGACGTCTACGCCGACGGCGACGACCTGATCCTGGTGGCCTCGGACCGCATCTCGATCTACGACGTGGCGTTGCCGACGCCGATCCCGGACAAGGGTCGCCTGCTCACCGCGCTCTCGCTCTGGTGGTTCGAGCAGCTCGCCGACCTGGTGCCGAACCACGTCATCTCGGCCACCGACGTGCCCGCCGAGTTCGCCGGGCGGGCCATCCGCTGCCAGCGGCTGGACATCATCCCGGTCGAGTGCGTCGCTCGCGGCTACCTGACTGGCGGCGGCCTGCGGGAGTACGAGCGGACCGGCGCGGTCTCCGGCGTGCCCCTGCCCCGAGGGCTGGGCGAGGCGTCGATCCTGCCCGAGCCGATCTTCACGCCGTCGAGCAAGGCGCCGATGGGCGAGCACGACGAACCCATCACGTACGACGACGTGGTGGACAAGGTGGGCGAGGCCACCGCCGAGCGGCTTCGGCAGATCACCCTCGACGTCTACCGGCGCGGCGCGGAGTTGGCCGCCGACCGGGGCATCCTGATCGCGGACACCAAGATCGAGTTGGGTTGGGCGCCGGACGGCACCCTGGTCCTCGCCGACGAGCTGCTCACCTCCGACTCGTCGCGGTTCTGGCCGGCCGAGTCGTACCAGCCGGGCCGCGTGCAGTTCTCCTACGACAAGCAGTACGTGCGGGACTGGGCCACCGGCGGCGGCTGGGACAAGCAGCCCCCCGCCCCGGACGTGCCGGCCGAGGTGGTCGAGGCGACCCGGGCCCGCTACGTCGACGTCTACGAGAAGCTCACCGGCAACCGCTGGGAGTGACCAGGACACCGCTGACAGCGCCCGGTGCCGTCCTCACCTTCGCGCCGACGGCCTGGCGCGCGTTCGTGGCATTGGTCCGCACCGGCCGCTGAGGTCAGTCCACCCAGTCCAGGGTGCGCTGCACGGCCTTGTGCCACTGGCGCAGCTCCTGCTCGCGCAGCTCCGGGGCCATGGTCGGCTCCCACTGCGCGTCGGAGCGCCACTGGGCCCGCAGGGTGGCCAGGTCCGGCCAGAAACCGACCGCCAAACCGGCCGCGTACGCGGCGCCCAGACAGGTGGTCTCGGTGATCCGGGAGCGGACCACCGGCACGTCGAGCACATCGGCGAGGAACTGCATGAGCAGGCCGTTCGCGGTCATGCCGCCGTCCACCCGCAGCCGGCGCAGCGCCACGTCCGAGTCCGCGTTCATCGCGTCGACCACCTCGCGGGTCTGCCACGCCGACGCTTCCAGCACCGCACGCGCCAGGTGCCCCTTGGTGATGTAGCCGGTCAGGCCGGCGATCACCCCACGGGCGTCGCTGCGCCAGTGCGGGGCGAACAGCCCGGAGAACGCCGGCACCACGTAGCAGCCGCCGTTGTCGTCCACGCTGCGGGCCAACTCCTCCACCTCGGCGGCCGAGGAGATCAGCCCCAGGTTGTCCCGCAGCCACTGCACCAGTGAGCCGGTGACCGCGATGGCACCTTCGAGGGCGTACGCCGGTGGTTGGTCCTTGATCCGGTAGGCGACCGTGGTGAGCAGGCCGTGGGTCGACGGCACCGGGGTGGCCCCGGTGTTGAGCAGCAGGAAACTGCCGGTGCCGTAGGTGCACTTCGCCTCGCCCGGCTGGAAGCAGGTCTGCCCGAACAGGGCGGCCTGCTGGTCGCCGAGCGCACTGGCCACCGGCACCCCGGCGAGCACCCCGCCGGCCGTGCCGTACACCTCGGCGGAGCAGCGGATCTCCGGCAGCATCGCCGCCGGAACGCCCATCGCGTCGAGCAGCTCCGGCGCCCAGTCCAGGGTGGTGAGGTCCATCAGCATGGTCCGGCTGGCGTTTGTCACGTCGGTGACGTGCTCGCCGGTCAGCTTCCAGATCAGCCAGCTGTCCATGGTGCCGAAGAGCACCTCGCCGCGCTCGGCGCGCCCGCGCAGGCCGTCCACCTCGTCGAGCAGCCAGCGCAGCTTCGGCCCGGCGAAGTAGGTGGCCAGCGGCAGGCCCGTGCGGGCCCGGAACCGCTCCTCGCCGTACGCCGAAGCGAGCTCGCGCAGCAGCGGCCCGGTCCGGGTGTCCTGCCAGACGATGGCGTTGGCCACCGGGCGGCCGGTGGCCCGGTCCCAGACGACGGTGGTCTCCCGCTGGTTGGTGATGCCGACCGCGGCCAACCCGGACGCGTCGGTGTCGGCGGCCCGCAGCGCCTCGGCGACCACCTGCTGGACGTTGTCCCAGATCTCCTCGGCGTCGTGTTCCACCCAACCCGGTCGGGGGAAGATCTGCCGGTGCTCGCGCTGGGCCACGGCGACGATGTCCCCGGCCCGGTCGAAGACGATGCACCGCGAGGAGGTGGTGCCCTGGTCGATGGCGGCGACGTACTGGGGGGTCACCGCAGCACCGTACCCGGACGGCGGCGCGGTGCGACAGGCGTGACGGTGGGGTTCCGGCCCACCGCCGTCGGGGGCCCTCCGCTTCGCCTACGATGTGCGAACGTGCGCGACATCGCAGTTTTCAGTGGAACCGCCCATCCCGACCTGGCTGCCGAGATCTGTGCTCACCTGGGGGTGCCGCTGCACCCGGTGCGGGTCTCCCGGTTCGCGAACGACTGTCTGGAAGTCCAGTTGCAGGCCAACTGCCGGGAGCGCGACGTCTTCCTGATCCAGCCGCTGGTGCCGCCGGTGCAGGAGCACCTGGTCGAGCTGCTGCTGATGATCGACGCTGCCCGAGGGGCCTCCGCCGGTCGGATCACGGTGGTGCTGCCGCACTACGCGTACGCCCGTTCGGACAAGAAGGACGCGCCGCGGATCTCGATCGGCGCGCGGCTCGTCGCTGATCTGCTCACCTCCGCCGGTGCGGACCGGGTGCTCGCGATGACCCTGCACTCGCCGCAGGTGCACGGCTTCTTCAGCGTGCCGGTGGATCATCTGCACGCGCTGCGCGAGCTGGCCACCCACTTCCGGCGTTACGACCTCAGCAACACCGTGGTGGTCTCGCCCGACCTGGGCAACGCCAAGGAGGCCGCTGCCTTCGCCCGGCTGCTCGGCACGCCGGTCGCGGCCGGGGCGAAGCAGCGGTTCAGCGATGACTTGGTCAAGATCAGCGCGGTGATCGGCGACGTGACCGACCGGGACGTCATCGTGCTGGACGACGAGATCGCCAAGGGCAGCACGGTGGTCGAGCTGATGGAGCATCTGCGCGGCCTGAAGGTCCGGTCGATCCGGCTCGCCTGCACGCACGGCCTCTTCTCCGGCGACGCGTTGCAACGGCTCAGCGACCAGGACGGCGTCCTGGAGATCGTCTGCACCAACACGGTGCCCATCCCGGCCGGCAAGCGGGTCCCCAAGTTGCAGGTCCTGTCGGTGGCCCCGGCCCTGGCCGAGGCGATGCGTCGGATCCACAACGGAGAATCCGTCTCCGCCCTCTTCGCCTGACCCGCAAGGCACCCCTCACGCTGCGCGATCTTGCAGTTTGTGTCGCCAGGATGAGCGGGTTTAGGTGATTCGTCGCGACAGTAAGTGCAAGATCGCGCGGGTGGGGTGGGGTGGGGTGGGGTGGGGTGGGTTTAGCTCGGGGTGTGGTTGTTGGTGGTCAAGCCGGTGGTGATGCGGACGGTGGTGCCGGCGGTGCTGGTGGCCACCTCCATCGCGTCGGTCAGCTCGCGGGCCAGCCAGAGCCCCCAGCCGCCGGCGGTGTCCGGGGTCGGCCGACTGCGGTCGCCCAGTCGCTGCGGGCTGATCCCGTGCCCGTGGTCGGCGATCTCGCAGACCAGCACACCCGGCTCCTGCCAGAGGCGCAGCCAGCCGCGCCCGCCGCCGTGTCGCACGGCGTTGGTGATCAGTTCGTTGATCGCGAGCACGAAGTCGTCCAGCCGTTGGCCGCTGAGGCCCGAGGCATGCGCGCAGGAGGCGACCGAGTGTCGAATCTCGGTCACCTGGGCCTGGTTGAAGGCCTCGGCGATCAGGAGGGCAGGTTCGATGGGCACAACCGTACGCGGTGCGTGCGGGTCTGCGTTCGTCATGGGCCCGTCCCGGCGGCGCATCTCGGAGTATTCGCGGCTTTTCCACCGTACGTCAGGGTTTCCCGAACCGCACTCGCTGCTCGCCGGGGGCTCCGCCCGGCTGTGGCATCCTGACCGCCATGCCGTCGCCGCCGAGTGGATTCGAGGTGCCGCTGTGGCGTGCGCTCACCGTGTTCAGACTGGCCTCCCTGGCGTACGTCTGCGCGCTCGCGGTGCGCGACGCCGACCGGTACGCCCACCCGTACGCCGTCGGCGCCCTGATCCTGCTGATGATCGTCTGGACCGGGGCGACAGCGATCGGATACGCCCGGCCGGCCTGGCGGCGGTGGCCGCTGCTGCTGGCCGACCTCGGCGTGGTGGTGGCCATCGTGCTGGCCACCCCGTGGGTGGTCGGTCGGACGGCGCTCAGCCACGGCGTACCCACCCTCGGGGTGGCCTGGATGGCCGGCCCGGTGCTGGCCTGGGCTGTCTCCGGTGGCCGCCGGCGGGGCACGGTCGCCGCGCTGCTGGTCGCCGGTGCGGACCTGGCCACCCGGGAGCGGATCGGCCAGTCCTCGTTCACCGGGGTGATCCTGATGCTGCTCGCCGGAGTGGTGGTCGGGCACGTGGCCCGGCTCGCGGCGACCGCCGAGGAGCGGCTGCAACGGGCGGTGGAACTGGAGGCCGCCACCCGGGAGCGGGAGCGGCTGGCCCGTGACATTCACGACTCGGTTCTCCAGGTGCTGGCGCTGGTGCAGCGGCGCGGCGCCGACCTGCCCGGGGAGGCCGGCGAGTTGGCCCGGCTGGCCGGCGAGCAGGAGGTTGCGCTGCGGGCGCTGATCGCCGGTGTCAGCCCGGCCGACGCCAGCCTCTCGGACAGCGGCGAGGCGGTGGACCTGCGGACCCTGCTCGGGCGGTACGCCTCGGCGGCGGTGGCGCTCTCCGCCCCGGCCACCCCGGTGCCGCTGCCCCGACGGGTGGCCGGAGAGTTGGCCGCCGCGACCGGCGCGGCCCTGGACAACGTGGGACGGCACGCCGGTGGGCGGGCCTGGGTGCTGATCGAAGACGAGGGGGCGACGGTGACCGTGTCGATCCGCGACGAGGGGCCGGGCATCCCGGACGGCCGGCTGGCCGAGGCGGCCGCCCAGGGTCGGCTCGGTGTGACCCAGTCGATCCGGGGGCGGGTGGCCGACGTGGGCGGGACGGTCCGGATCGTGTCCGCACCCGAGGCGGGCACCGAGATCGAACTGAGCGTGCCGAGGTCACCGCGGTGAACCCGATCCGGGTGATGGTGGTGGACGACCATCCGATGTGGCGCGAGGGGGTGGCCCGCGACCTGACCGAGGCCGGTTTCCTGGTGGTGGCGACCAGCGGCGAGGGGCGACAGGCCATTCGGGTGGCCGCCGCCGCCCGGCCCGACGTCGTCGTCCTCGACCTGCAACTACCGGACATCTCCGGCGTCGAGGTGATCCTGGGCCTGCGCGCGGCGCTGCCCGCCGTGCGGGTGCTGATGCTCAGCGCCAGCGGCGAACAGCAGAGCGTGCTGGACGCGGTCAAGGCCGGGGCAACCGGTTACCTGGTGAAGTCGACAGCGCCCGCCGAGTTCCTGGAGGCGGTCCACCGCACCGCGGCCGGCGAGGCGGTCTTCACCCCCGGCCTGGCCGGGCTGGTGCTCGGTGAGTACCGCCGGCTGGCCGCCGGACCGGGGCGGGGGACCGGCCGGGCCGGCGCTGCCGAACCCGCGACGCCCCAGCTCACCGAACGGGAGACGGAGGTGCTGCGGCTGGTGGCGAAGGGGATGTCGTACAAGCAGATCGCCCAGCGGCTCGGCCTGTCGCACCGCACCGTGCAGAACCACGTGCAGAACACCCTGGGCAAGCTGCAACTGCACAACCGGGTCGAGCTGACCCGGTACGCCATCGAACGCGGCCTGGACGACTGAACGGACGTCAGACCGAGCGCGGCGGCTCCGTCTCGTGGATGGCCAACTCCTCGGCTGTCGCTCCGCCCCCGGCCGATCCGGCGTCGTACGCCACCGAGTCGGTCTCCTGGTCGGTGTGCGACCCCTCGTCCGGTTCCACCAGCCGGCCCACTGTGGCGTCGGCGGGTGTGCCGAGCTGACCGTGGTCGTAGAGGGAGACGGGTGAGTTCGGGTCCGAGGTCGGCCCCGGATCCATCACGTCGGCGTCCAGCTGAGCCTCCGCAGCGGCTTCCAGATTGTCCGCCTCGAAGGCGATCTTCGGGTCGATCGTGCCGGCCAGTGGGTCGTCCGCCGGGCGCTCGTAGACCTCACGGTCGAGCTTGTAGTCCAACGACTCACCGTCGAGTTGCTCCTCGGCGGTCGTTCCGAACCGGTCCACCGCCACCGGCGTGCGGTCGCCGGGCAGCTGTGCCGGGTCCGGCCCGTCCGCCTCCCGCCCGGTGAGGACGTCGTCGTTGGCGGTCGAGTCGTCATCGGCGGTGTCGGGCAGCCCTTGCGCCTCGGTGTCGGACACGGGGGTCGGGTACTCGTTGTCGCGCATGTCTGATCACTACCCGCTGCCCTCCCGCCATAACCGGGTGAGCTTCGGCGTTACGGCGCCGAACCGGGCACCGACGGCGAAAGCCCGCTCAGGTGGGTTCGTCGTCCGGGTGCAGCACACACCAGACGACCTTCCCGTCCGGTACGGCGCTGCTGCCCCAGCGACGGGTCACCGTGTCGATCAGCAGCAGGCCCCGGCCGCCGGCCTGGGTCGGCGGGGACACCCCGGCGAACGCCGGGCGGCGGGGGGAGTGGTCGCGAACCGCCAGGTGCAGGGTGGTCTCCTGGGGCGCCAGCCGAACCGTCATCGGGGTCTGGGCGTGCGCCACCACGTTGTTGACCAGTTCGGTGATCGCGATGCACGCCGGGTCGGCGAGGGTCGGCATGCCCCACCGCTCGCACCCGGTGGTGACCAACTCGCGTGCCTGCCGGGCGGCTCCCACCTCCGGGGCCAGTTCGGCGGTGAGCACCGCCGCCAGAGGTGTCGCCGCGACCGCGGCCAGCGCGCCGTCGAGCGTCGGCCAGGCCGGCACGCCGGCGAGCGCGGGATCCGGGTGGGCGGACGTCGCCACCGCCGGGTCACACAGCAGCAGATCCGCTGCGGGCCAGTCGGCGACCTCCCGGCGAATGTCGGCGAAGACGCCCCGCCCGGCCGGGTCGACGACCCGCAGGCCGCTCACGTCGGCCACCACCGGACCGGGCCGGTCCGCGAGGCGGCCGAGCAGCGCGCCGCGTACCGCCTCCGCTCCAGCGGCATCGAGCACACCGGTCAGCCGGACCACCGCCGACGACTCGTCGACTTCCACGAGACAACTCGCCATGATCGCCCCATTGTGCGTGCCGGTGACGGTCAGCGCATTCGGGCGCTCGACATCGGCCATCAGCGGTCCGACCGGGATCGGCGGCTGAAGGCCGCCAGGGTGCCGACAGCGGTGCCGGCGGCGGCCAGACCGAACGCGGCGGTCATCCGCACCAACTGCCGCCGTCGACCGTGCCAGCCGCCGTCCTGACGTGCCTGAGCATCGGCGTGGAACACATTGCCACTGCTGTCCACCCGGGCGCCCGGCCCGAACTGGGTGCGGTGCGCGTACCAGCCGAGGGCGCGCTCCACCAGCGTTGGCGCCAGCCGCCACTGCAGGCCCATCAACCGGGCCGCGCCACCGGCGTACGCCTCGCGGCGGGGCCGGCGCAGCAGCCGGACAATGGTTTCGGCGACCACCTCCGGCGGGTAGATCGGGGGCGGCGGCACCAGCTCCCGGCCGCTGTGGTTGCCGCTGTGCCGAAAGAACGGGGTGTCGATCGTGGCCGGCAGCACGGTGCAGATGGAGATGTGCCCCCGACCGGTGACCCGCAGCTCCTGTCGGACGGTGTCGGCCAGCCCTCGGATGCCGTGCTTGGCGGCGTTGTACGCCGACTGGTACGGCATGGCCACCTCGGCCAGCACCGAGGCGTTGTTGACCAGCACACCGCCGCCGGCGGCGCCCAGGTAGGGCATGGCCGCCTTGATGCCGTGCACCGCCCCGAGCAGGTTGACCTCCAGCACCCGACGGAACTCGGCGACCGGGATCTCGTCGAACAGACCCACGGCGCTGACCGCGGCGTTGTTCACCCAGGCGTCGATCCGGCCGAACTCGGCCGCCGCCTGGTCGGCCAGTCGCCGCACCGACTCCAGTTCGGTCACATCGGTCGGTACGGCCAGCGCCTGACCGCCCAACTCCCGGCAGCGCTGGGCGACCTGTCGCAGGGCGGGCTCACTGCGGGCGGCCAGCACGACGGCGGCACCCCGGCGGGCCAATGCGTACGCGGTCGCCGTGCCGATCCCGCTGGATGCGCCGGTGATCACCACGGTCGAATCGTCGAGGCTGCGGGTCAGCGGCATTTCTGAGCGGTACCCCCGGCCGGACCTGGTCACACCACCGAGAGCCTGTCGATCATCGTCGACCCGTACGGTCGTGTCGCCTGTGCTTGCCGTGGCGCAAGTGTCGGTGGAAGTCGCGCGGACTCTTCCTGATCTGTCAGGTTTCGGCTCAGCGTCGCGGGGTTAATGGGACGCTCTGACCGGGAGGACCACCGCCGAGGAAAGATCGCAGGGAGGTGACCCATGCGCGTCGGCCTCGTCTGCGCGCACGCCAGTTCGTACCGCCACGCCGACGGCCCACCGGTCGGTACCCGACAACACATCGCCAGGGTCGCGGCGGAGTTGGCCGAGCGCGGCCATGACGTCCGGCTCTACGTCCGCCGGGACGACCCGGCGGTGCCGGCGACGATGAACGTCGACGGCTACCAGGTGCACCAGGTGCCCGCCGGCCCGCCCACCCCACTGCCCACCGCCGAGCTGATCCCGTACGTGACGGAGGTCGGCCGTTGGCTGGCCGACGACTGGTCGGGTGCCTGGCGGCCCGAGGTGGTGCACGGGCACTACTGGGTCGGTGGCCTGGCCGCCGCACACGCCGTTCGCGAGACCGACATACCGGTGGTGCAGACGTTCCATTCGCTCGGCATCGAGCAGTTGCGTCACCTGGGCGGTCACTACGACGGGCCGGGCCAGCGGATCACGCTGGAGCGCGCGTTGACCCGGGCGGTCGACATCGCCGTGGCCCAGTCCAACGACGAGGTCGACGAGCTGACCCGGATGGGTCTGCAACGCAGTTCGGTCGCGTTGGTGCCGGCCGGCGTCGACATCGACCTGTTCCATCCCGATGGCGAGGCCGCGCCGCGCGAACAGCGGTCCCGCATCCTCTCGGTGGGCTCGCTCGCCGCCGGGCACGGCCAGGAGGACCTGATCCGGGCGATGCGGCTGGTCGGCGACGCCGAGTTGGTGATCGCCGGTGGGCCACCGGCCGACCAGTTGACCAACCACGCCGAGGCGCGACGGCTGCGCGAGCTGGCCGAACAGATCGGCGTCGTCGACCAGGTACGGCTCGTCGGGGCGGTGCCGCACGACCAGATGGCCACCTGGTACCGGTCGGCGGACGTGGTCGCCTGCACGCCGCACTACTCCTCGGCCGGGCGGGTGTCGCTGGAGGCGATGGCCTGCGGGGTGCCGGTGGTCGGCTACGCGATGGGCGGCCTGGCGGACGCCGTCGTCGACGAGGTCACCGGCCGCCTGGTGCCCCCCGGTGACGTACGCGCACTCGGCGTGTCGCTGCGCCGCCTGCTCGGCGACAACGCCGGCCGGTTCGCGTACGGACACGCCGCGGTGGACCGGGTGCGCAGCAGCTACACCTGGGAGCGGACAGCCGGCGCGTTGGAGCGCCTCTACGAGCGGGTGGTGAGCCGGCGCAAGCCGGTCGAGGCCTGAGCTGCGCCAGTCAGCCGGGCCGGCCGGCGCCGACCATGGCGTGGTCCCGACGGGCTGCCACCGAACGCTGCTGCTGCGGTTCGGCGTACCGGGTCAGGCCGATCACCGCGGCCAGGGTGACCAGGAAGCCGGCCGCGGCCAGCCACTCCCGCCCCGGCCAGATCTTGTCGTTGAGCAGCAGCAGGCCGACGATCGCTGCCGGCACCGCGCCGGCCGCGTCCATCGCGGCGACCGCGGCTGTCGTCGAGCCGCGCTGCATAGCCAGGCCGAGCAACAGCTGACCGACGATCGAGTGGGCGATCAGCAGGTAGAACAGCGGGTCGGCGAGGAACGCCTCGGCGGACGGCGCGGACGCCAGTGGCCGGGCGGCGACCGCGGCCGAGCTGAACGCGAGCCCGGCCAGTGAGCCGAGGGCCACCGAACCCGGCGCCCCGTGCAGCCGCACGGCGAAGACACCGAGCACCGCGATCACGCCGAGCGCCACCAGCAGGGCGATCGAGCCGGCGGGGCCGAGCTGCTTCGACGGCGCCGGCCGGGCGGACAGCACCAGCGCGGTGATGCCCGCGAAGAGCAGCGCCAGCAGCACCACCTCCGCCGCCGGTAGCCGCCACTTCAACACCAGCACCCCGAGGATGGCGGTCACCCCGAGCCCGGCGGCCACGCTGGCCTGCACGAGGAAGAGCGGCAGGTCCCGTCGGGCCAGGAAGGCGAGCACGAAACCGCCGATCTGACAGCTGAGGCCGACCAGGTACGTCCGGTGCCCGGCGAGGCGCAGCAGCAGGCCCGGATCGAAGGTGTGGTGGACCGTGGTGCGGGCCGCCGCCACCGACTGGAGCAGGTTGGCGAAGCCGTACGCGACGATCATCGCCGCGAGGAAGCACCAGCCGGAGGAGACCACCTGGCGAGGATAGAGGTTGCCGGGGGTCAGCGCGCGGCTGGCCGATCGAGGCGGGCGAGGATGTCGGCGTGCAGCACACCGTTGGTGGCCACCGCGCTGCTGTCGGTGCCCGCAGCGTCGGCCGGGGCCGGTCGACCCGACAGATCCGTGACCGTGCCACCCGCCTCCGTGATGATGGGCACCAAGGCCGCCACGTCCCACAGGGACAGCTCCGGCTCGGCCATCACGTCGAGTGCCCCCTCGGCCAACAGCATGTAGCCGTAGAAGTCGCCGTACGCCCGGCTGCGCCAGCTGTCCCGCATCAGGTCGAGCACCGCGTCGAGCCGCCCGGCGTCCTCCCACCCGTTCAGTGAGGAGTAGCAGAAGCTGGCGTCGGCGACCTCCCGCACCGCGGAGACGCTGATCCGTTCGCCGGCCGCAGGGCCCGGCCCGGCGTACGCGCCCGCGCCCGCGCTGGCCCACCAGCGTCGTCCGAGCGCTGGTGCGGACACCACGCCGACCGCCGGCCGGTCGCCGTCGTAGAGCGCGATCAGGGTGGCCCAGATCGGCACGCCACGGACGAAGTTCTTGGTGCCGTCGATCGGGTCGATGATCCACCGGCGGCCGTTCGGGTCCGTCGACGGCTGCGCGCCGTACTCCTCACCGAGCAGCCCGTCGGCCGGCCGGTGCTCGGCCAGCAGGGCCCGGATCTCCCGCTCCACGGCGGTGTCCGCGTCGGAGACCGGCGTCAGGTCGGGCTTCGCCTCGACGCGCAGGTCGAGCGCGCGGAACCGGGCCGTGGCGATGGCGTCGGCCCGGTCGGCGAGCAGGTGGGCGAGGGTGAGGTCGTCGGCGTACCCGGTCATGCCGGCAACCTAGCCCACGCCCGTCGGGTCACTCGTCGGGCCCGCGCCGGTCACCCTCGCCAGGCCCGCGCTGGTCACTGTCGCCGCGCGAGTCACCCTCGCCGGCGCGGGAGGCGAGCAACCGGCGGTACGAGGCCAGCCGGCGTGGGTCGGCCTTACCGGCGGCGACCCAGGCGTCCAGCCCGCAGTCGGCCTCGTCGGCCGTGTGCGGGCAGTTCGGTGGGCAGTCGACGGTGCCCTCGACCAGGTCCGGAAAGCCGTGCAGCAGGCTGTCGGCCGAGACGTGCGCCAACCCGAAGCTGCGGATGCCCGGGGTGTCGATGATCCAGCCCGGGTCGGTATCGATCCCGGGCACCGGCGGCAGCCGCAGCGCCACCGCGCTGGTCGAGGTGTGCCGGCCCCGGCCGATCGCGCTGACCACGCCGACCGCGCGCAGCGCGTCCGGAACGAGGCGGTTGACCAGCGTCGACTTGCCCACCCCGGAGTGCCCGACCAACACCGACACCTTGCCGCTCAACAGCGCACGGAGCGCGTCGAGGTCGGAGTCGGGACGGTTGAGCACGTACGGCAGCTCCAGCTCGGTGTAGTAGCCCAGCACCTCCTCCGGCCCGGCCAGGTCGGCCTTGGTGAGGCAGAGCAGCGGCTCGACGTCCGCGTCGTACGCGGCCACCAGGCAGCGGTCGATGAACCCGGTGCGCGGCGGTGGGTCGGCCAGCGCGCTGACGATCACCAACTGGTCGGCGTTGGCCACCACCACCCGTTCCAGCCGACCCTCGGCGGTGGTCTCGTCGTCGTCGGCGGTACGCCGCAGCACCGAGCGGCGCTCGGCGATCCGGACGATGCGGGCGAGCGCGCCCTCCGCGCCGGACGTGTCGCCGACCAGACTGACCCGGTCACCGACCACCACCGACTTGCGGCCCAGCTCGCGGGCCCGCATCGCGGTGACCGTTGGCAGCTCGGCGCCGACCACGCCGCGCTCGGCCCCGGACAGCACACAGGTGTAGCGACCCCGGTCGACGGCGATGACGAACCCGTCGACCGCGTCGGCGTGCTGCGGGCGGGTGCGCGTACGCGGGCGCGACGACTTTCCGGGCCGGACCCGTACGTCGTCCTCGTCGTACTCCCGCCGTTTGGTCGCCAGGACGTTCCTCCGTCGCGTCAGCTCTTGCCGGTCACCATCGCTGACCATAGTGCCGGGAATTCGGGCATCGTCTTGGAGGTACACCCCACGTCGTCCACCTCGATGCCCGGAACGGCGAGCCCGGCCACCGCGGCGGCGTGCGCCATCCGGTGGTCGTGGTAGGTGCGGAAGATCCCGCCGCGCAGCGGGCGGGGGCGGATCTCCAACCCGTCCGGTGTTTCGGTGATGTCCGCCCCGAGGCCGCCGAACTCCCGCGCGAGCGCGGCGAGCCGGTCGGTCTCGTGGCCCCGGATGTGCCCGACGCCGGTGAAGACCGACGGCGAGTCGGCCAGCATGGCCAGCGCGGTCAGCACGAGGGTCAGCTCGCCGACGTCGGACAGGTCGGCGGTCAGGCCGTGCACCACGCCGGTGCCCCGCACTGTCAGCCCGTCGGTGGAGAGGGTGACCTCGCCGCCCATCCGTTGCAGCAGCGAGCGGAGCTGCTCGACCGGCTGCGCGCTGCTGTGCGGCCAGCCCTGCAGGGTCACCTCACCGCCGGTGACCAGGGCGGCGGCGAAGAACGGCACCGCGCCGGAGAGGTCCGGCTCGATCTCCCAGCCACGCCCGGTGAGCGGGCCGGGCTCGACGGCCCAGACGTCGGGGGTGCTGTCGTCGACCGCCGCGCCGGCGGCCCGCAGCATCTGCACGGTCATCCGCAGGTGCGGCGCGGACGGCACCGGCGGGCCGACGTGGCGCACCACGACACCCCGGTCGAAGCGCGGGGCGGCCAGCAACAACCCGGAGACCAGCTGGCTGGAGGCGGACGCGTCGATCACCACCTCGCCGCCGGTGATCCGGCCGGTGCCGAGCACGGTCAGCGGCAGGCTGCCGGTGCCGGTGACGTCGATCCGGACGCCCAGCGAGCGCAGCGCGTCGACCAGCGGGCCGAGCGGCCGGGTGCGGACGTACGGGTCACCGTCGAAGGTGACCTGCCCGTCGGCCAGGCCCGCCACCGGCGGCACGAACCGCATCACGGTGCCGGCCAACCCGACGTCGACGTGGGCGGGGCCGACCAGCGGGTGCGGTCGGACCAGCCAGCGCTCGTCGTCGCTGATCGAGACGTGTGCGCCCATCGCCCGCAGGCCGGCGGCCATCAACTCGGTGTCGCGGGCGCGCAGTGGCCGGGCCAGCGTCGACGGGCCGGCAGCCAAGGCGCTGAGCACCAGGGCGCGGGCCGTCATCGATTTGGAACCGGGCAGGCGCAGCGTCGCCGCCACCGGGTCGGATGCGGTCGGTGCGGTCCACGGCTGCGGCGGCCGGGTCGCGGTCAGGTTCCCCACGGTTACATTCTGCCGTGTCGGCGGGTGGGCGGCGGCAACCGGCGTTCGCACTCCCGGTTGGCGGGACAGCCGACGAGGCCTCCGACGCGTTAGCGTGTTCCCCATGTGCGGCAGGTACGCGACGACCCGGAGCTCCGGCGAGCTGAGCGCGCTGTTCGAGTCGTCCGACGACTCCGACGGCCTGGTCCGGGCCGATCACAACGTCGCGCCGACCGACCCGGTGCCGCTGGTCCGGCTCACTCCGGAGGGGCACCGCAGCCTCTGTGTCGGCCGCTGGGGTCTGCTGCCGCACTGGTCCCGGTCCGCCTCGGGAGCCGCCCGCATGATCAACGCGCGTGCGGAGACGGTGGCCACCAGTCGGGCGTACGCGGGCTCCTTCTCCCGTCGCCGCTGCCTGGTGCCGGCCGACGGCTGGTACGAGTGGGTCCGGCTGCCCGACGGCGGCCGACAGGCGTACTTCATGACCCCTCGCGACGGTTCGGTGCTCGCTCTGGCCGGCATCTGGTCGGTCTGGGAGTCCGACGTCGAGACCCGACTCACCTTCAGCGTGCTGACGACCGCGGCACTCGGCGACCTGGCCGACGTGCACGACCGGATGCCGGTGCTGCTGCCACCCGGGCGTTGGGCGTCGTGGCTCGCGCCGACCGACGAGCCGGGGCGGCTGCTCACTCCGGCGTCGGCGGAGCAGTTGGCGGGGCTGGAGATCCGCCCCGTCGGTGCGGCGGTGGGAGACGTTCGCAACGACGGGCCGCAACTGACCGCCCGGGTAGCGGTGGCGCCGACGGTGACACCGCAGGAGTTGACCCTGTTCTGACGTTTCCCCGCATCGTTGGCCGCCGATTTGCCGGGGTTCCGTGCATTCGTCTCCCGACTGTTCGGTCAGGTTCCCGGCAGACCCTTGTCCCGGTGTTGCCAAGTGCGATAGAACACAGCGCCGGTAGTGGTCATCGATTCGCACGGGGCGGACGACGTCCACAGTTCTTGCCGGTCCCACGGGGGAGGTGGGCGGATGACACGGGCACGTATGCCGCGTCCGCACGAGGTGGCGGCGGCGCGGCGGGATCCGCGACTGCTGCGGGCCGTGCGAGAACGGCAACAGGACGACGCGTGGCGCACCAGAGGCACCTGCCAGAGCGTCGATCCGGAGACATTCTTTCCAGCACCGAACGAGCCGGCGGACGCCGCCGTCGCGCTGTGCCGAAGTTGTGATGTGCAGGGGTCCTGCCTGGCCTGGGCCCTCGATGTCGGCGACTGCCATGGCGTCTGGGGCGGCACCACGCCGCGGGAACGACGGGCGATGCTGGTCGCCTGGCGTGGCGAGGTCGACCCCGACCCGGACGCCATCGACGACGCCGGCCCACCGGTGCGCGATCGCCTGCTCACCCTGGTCCCGCTGAGCTGATCGGCGGCCGGGTTCGCACCCGTCGCCCGACCGGCGGCGCAGAATGGGCCGGTGCCAGCCAGCAACGAAATCGACACCCCGCGCGGTCCGGCGCGCATCGACACCGACCTGCCGGTCCACCCGGCGACCGCCCTGCTCGTGCTCGGGCACGGCGCGGGCGGCAGCGTCGACGCTCCCGACCTGCTCGCGGTCCGGGACGCGTCGGTCGCGGCCGGCCTGGCCGTGGTCCGGGTGACCCAGCCCTACCGGGTCGCCGGTCGACGCGCGCCGGCACCGGCGGGTCACCTCGACGAGGCCTGGGCGGCCGTGCTCGGCGTGCTGCGTGACCGGCACGCCGACGTGCCGACGGTGGTGGTCGGTGGGCGTTCCAGTGGCGCGCGGGTGGCCTGCCGGACGGCCCGTGCGGTGGGCGCGGCGGGCATCGTCGCCCTGGCCTTCCCGCTGCACCCACCCGGCCGGCCGGAACGCTCACGGGCCGCCGAACTGGACACTGGTCTGCCGACGTTGGTCGTCAACGGCGACCGGGACCCGTTCGGGACGCCGGAGCCGGGGCCGGCCGTGCAGGTGGTGAGCCGTCCCGGCGAGACGCACGATCTGCGTCGGGATCCGGCCGGCACCGCCGCCGCCGTGCGCGACTGGCTGGAAGCCCAGGGCTGGGCGGCCGGCTGACCCGTCGTGCCCCGGCTCGCCGGGGCACCGTTTCCGGCGCGGGCACGGGTCGTTGCATCCGATGGTGCCGCCGGTCCGATCAATGCCGGTGACACCAGTCCTCCCAGGCCCTTCCTGGTCCCAGCGCCGGCCGCCGTCGGGGCCGGGACCAGGAACGGGAGGCCGGCCGGAATGCCCCACAGGTCATCTCGCGTTACAACCCGCGGACGACTTTTCTGCGAGGGGGGTGACCGGTGCCAACCGAGACACGAAGCCTGGAACGGGATGAACGGGACGCCCGGCAGCTGAAGCAGCTGCTGGATGGCCCGGAGTGGCCCGCGACGGCGGGACCGGGCGGGGTGGGTGCGGTGAGCACGGGCACACCAGCCGGAAGTGAATCTGCGGGTAGGTCCGTGCGCGTATCCTCGGCGGGAAAGCATCCGACGCGAGGGGATGTGCGGTTGACCACCGAGAAGACGGACGAGCGCAGGGCCCGATTCGAGCGGGACGCGATGCCATTCGTCGATCAGCTCTACGCTGCTGGGCTGCGAATGACACGCAACCCGGCGGATGCCGAGGACCTGGTCCAGGAGACGTACCTGAAGGCGTACGCGGCCTTCCACCAGTTTGAGCAGGGCACGAACCTGAAGGCCTGGCTCTACCGGATCCTGACCAACACCTACATCAACTCCTACCGCAAGCGGCAGCGCCAGCCGATCCAGGCGCCCACGGAGGAGATCACCGACTGGCAGCTCGCCGAGGCCGAGTCGCACACCTCAAGTGGGTTGCGCTCCGCCGAGACGGAGGCACTGGACCGGCTGCCGGACAGTGACGTCAAGGAGGCCCTCCAGCAGTTGCCGGAGGAGTTCCGCCTGGCCGTCTACCTCACCGATGTCGAGGGCTTCTCCTACAAGGAGGTCGCGGACATCATGGGCACGCCGATCGGCACCGTGATGTCGCGTCTGCACCGTGGCCGTCGTAATCTGCGCAAGCTGCTCGAGCGCTACGCGGGGGAGCGGGGCTTCAGTGCGGCCCGCTCGGCGAAGGGCTCGACCGCCGCCGCTGCCGGCCGGGAGGTGTGACGTGAGCTGTGGGGAGCCGCACGAGACGGACTGCCGCGAAGTTCTCGCGGAGGTGTATCTCTACCTGGATCTGGAGTGCGCCGACGAGCGTCGCTCGCTGATCCGGCACCACCTCGACGAGTGCGGGCCCTGCCTGCGCGAGTACGGGCTGGAGCAGGAGGTGCGGGCGCTGGTGGCGCGTTGCTGTGGCAACGAGACCGCGCCGGACGAGCTGCGCGAGCGGCTGCGGGTCAAGCTCACCGAGTTGGTGGTCTTCGAGACCAGCGACTCCCGTGAGCTGGCCGACTGAGCGTCTGAGCTGCCGACCGAGCGTCGGCGCGAGCTGGCAAGACCGGTGGCCCGGGTCGATGTCGACCCGGGCCACCGGTGTACCCGGCCTCGGCCGGCTGAGCGGCGACGGGCAGCCGGCCCGTCGACCCGTTCAGGAGTTGGGACGCTTGCCGTGGTTCGCGGCGCTCTTCTTACGGGCCTTCTTCTTCCGGGACTTCTTCGCCATGCTGACCTCCTCGTGATGGGTCGGATCCGTCCTGCGCACGACCTCGGCGCCGATGCAGCCACCGGCGGTCCGGCGTCGGGTCCGACCCGCTGATGGTAGTGCGGTCGACACCCGCCGCCTTCCCCAGGGCGGGCCTGCCATCCCGGCTGCGCCGCTGCGCGCCCACCACGGGTCGACGCATGATTGGATACACCGGCAGGCACGTCGCGAAGAGGGAGGGCCTGGACATGGCCGAGGAGATCCGCGCCGAGATGGTGGCCAACGTCTGGAAGGTCGTCGCCACGGCGGGTGACACGGTGGCCGAGGGTGACACCCTGGTGATCCTCGAGTCGATGAAGATGGAGATCCCGGTCATCGCCGAGTCCGACGGTGTGCTCCAGCAGCTCGCCGTGCACGAGGGCGACGTCGTGCAGGACGGTGACCTGATCGCAGTGATCGCTTGACCGGGTTGCGGGTCCGTCCGGCGGAGCGCGCCGACTTCCCGGCGGTGGCCCGGCTGACCGTGGCCGCGTACGAGGCGGACGGCCAGCTCAAGGGCGAACACGGGTACGGCGAGGTGCTGGCCGATGTGTCGACCCGAGCGGCCAGCGGCGAGGTGCTGGTCGCGGTCGACGAGGTGACCGAGGCGGTGCTCGGCTCGGTCACGTTCGTACTGCCGGGCACTCCGTTCGCGGAGCTGTCCGGGCCGGGCGAGGCGGAGTTCCGGATGCTCGCTGTCGACCCGGGCGCTCAGGGGCGGGGTGTCGGCGCCGCGTTGGTCGAGGCATGTGTCGACCGGGCGACCGAGTTGGGTTGCACGGCGGTGGTGATCTGCGTCCGGGCCGGGATGGCCGATTCGGCGCACCGGCTCTACTCGCGGCGTGGGTTCGTCCGTTTTCCGGAGAAGGACTGGTCACCGCTGCCGGGCGTGGACCTGCTCGGCCTGCGCCTGGAGCTGACGCGCGGCTGAGCCGTCGACCGGCGGGCCGGGCTGAGCCGTCGACCGACGGGCCGGGCTGAGCCCGGGTCAGGCGCCGGGCTGTGTGCCGATGGCGGCCAGCAGTTCGTCGGCCACCTCCAGCGCGAGCTTGCGGCGTTCGTCGTCGGTGATGTGCGGCGCGCGTACCGCGAACCAACTGGTGTGCACCGCGAACAGGGACAGCACGGCGCGCAGTTGGGCGGCGGGGGAGTCGTCGCCCCGGCAGAGCGCCTCGGCCAGCTCCATCATGCGTCCGCGCATCTTCTGGCCGGAGGAGAGGCTCTTCAGCGCGGTCTGGTTCTGCTCGAAGAAGCGCATCACCGACGGCTGGGTGCCGTCGAACATCGTGTCGGCGTACCGGGAGATCAGCTCGCGCCGGGTGGCCAGGGTGGCGGGCTGGGTGGCGGCCCAGGCGGTCAGCGCGTCCATCCGCTCCAGTCGGTCCTCGACGAAGCTGGCGACGATGTCGTCCTTGCTCTTGAAGTGGTAGTAGAGCGCGGCCTTGGTGACGTTGAGGCGTTCGGCGATTTCTCGGAGCGAGGTCTTCTCGTACCCCTGCTCGGTGAAGAGTTCGAGCGCGACGGCCTTGATCCGTTCCCGCGTTCCGCCGCCTGTGCTCTCGCTCACCCACGCCCTCCAATTGGCTTGACCGTTCCTCGTACCCAACTTACCGTGCGGCTAGTAAGGTGACTAGCCGGGCGGCAAGTAAGTACGGGAATCCTCGGGGGGAGCTTACCCATGACTCAAGCAACACAGGCCGGCACACGACCCAACAACATACGGGTGGTGCTGTTCGGGCTGATGATCGCGATGATGCTCGCGATGCTCGACAATATGATCGTCAGCACCGCGTTACCGCGGATCGTCGGCGAGTTCGGCGGGCTCAACCACTTCACCTGGGTGGTTACCGCGTACGTCCTGGGCACCACCGTCTCCACCCCGATCTGGGGCAAGCTCGGTGACCTCTACGGCCGCAAGTCCGTCTTCCTGACCTCGGTCGTCGTCTTCCTGGTCGGCTCCGCCCTCTGTGGCATGGCCGGCTCCGGGATGTTCGGCGGCCCGCAGGACGGCATGGTCCAGCTCATCGCGTTCCGGGCCGTGCAGGGCCTCGGCGCCGGCGGCCTCATGGTCGGCGTGATGGCGATCATCGGTGACCTGGTCCCGCCCCGCGAGCGTGGGCGCTACCAGGGCATGATCGCCGGCATCATGGCCATCGCCATGGTGGCCGGCCCGCTGGCCGGCGGCTTCATCACCGACCACCTCTCCTGGCGCTGGGCGTTCTACGTGAACCTGCCGTTGGGCGGTGTCGCGCTGCTCGTGCTGATGACGACCATGCATCTGCCGAAGTACCGCACCGAGCACCGGATCGACTGGCTCGGCGCCGGTCTGCTCTCGGTCGGCATCACCGCGATCGTGCTCATCACCACCTGGGGCGGCAACGAGTACGACTGGACGTCGGCGCAGATCTTCGGCCTGGCCGTCCTGGCCGTGCTCGCGTTGGTGACGTTCGGCCTGGTCGAACGCCGCGTCCAGGAGCCGATCCTGCCGTTGGCGCTCTTCGCCAACCGCAACTTCGCGTTGATCTCGGTGATCGGCTTCCTGCTCGGCTTCGCGATGTTCGGCGCGATGAACTTCCTGCCGCTCTACCAGCAGACCGTGCAGGGGGCGTCGGCGACCAACAGTGGTCTGCTGCTGCTGCCGCTGATGTTCGGCATGCTGGTCGTCTCGTTGGTCATCGGCCGGGCGATCACCCGCAACGGCCGGTACCGGGCCTACCCGATCATCGGCGGTGTGGTGATGACCGGGGGCATGGCGCTGCTGTCCATGCTCGACACCGACACCAGCAAGCTGATGTCCTCGCTGTACATGATCGTCCTCGGTGTCGGCATGGGCTTCCTCATGCAGACGTCGATGCTGATCGCGCAGAACAGCGTGGAGCAGAAGGACCTCGGCGCGGCCAGCGGTGCGGCCACCTTCTTCCGGTCGATCGGCGGCTCGTTCGGCATCTCGCTGTTCGGCGCGATCTTCGCCAACCGACTGGCCAGCTCTGAGGGCGGTCGGGCCTTCGGTGGCGGCGAGGCCGGCGCCGGGATGGATCTGGAGAAGCTCAAGGAGCTGCCCGCCCAGGCCCGCGAGGCGGTGCTCGGCGGACTCTCCGACGCCATCTCGCACGTCTTCCTCTGGGCGGTCCTGTTCACCATCGTGATTCCGGTGCTCGCCTGGTTCATCAAGGAGATCCCGCTGCGCACCGCGAACGAGGCGCCGCCGCAGGCCACCCCGGAGGAGGACGCCGAGGTCGCCCTCGGCAAGGCCGCCCCGGTCGCGTAACACCCTCGCCCCGCCCCACACCCCGCGATCTTGCACTTTGTGCGGTTGCATAAGCCCTCTATCCGGGCAAAACGCCAACAGAAAGTGCAAGATCGCGGGGATGAGGCGCGGGGCAGGGCGGGCAGGGTGGGTTAGGGGCGGCGGGTTAGGCGTTGCCAGAGGCGGCGTAGGGGGTTGCGGGGGCGGGGCAGCTGCGGGGATTGACTGGCCAGCAGTTCGGTCGCCAGTGCCGCCGTCGCCGGGGCCAACTGTGGGGCGGCGAGGGCCAGGTGAGCCAGCGAGGCGGCGATCGGGACCGGTCGGCTCCGCGCCACGTCAGCGACGTCGGCCAGCCGCTCCGCCACCACCCGGGCCACGTCCGGCCGGACCGAAGGGTCCACCCAGGCCGCGGTGACGAGGGCGAACAACGCTGCCTCAGTGACCCAGTCCTCGACGCCCCAGATCAGATCGAGCAGCACCCGGCGTCGGGTCGAGCCCTCCCACGGCTCGTCGGTGCGGTGGTGCAGCAGCCCCAGACAGGCCCACACCTGCACCCCACGGACCCAGACCGACGGGTCGTGGGCGGCCAGCAGCCGACCCACCCCGCTGGCCGGCGCCGCCGGCGGGTGCACCAGCAGGCCGAGCAGGTCGGCCAGATCCAGGCCGGCCAGGCCCACTGCGGCGTCGTACGCCGCCGGTGGATGCGCCCACGCCGGGTGGGCGATCTGCCCGATCCGTTCGACCGCCGCCGCCGAGGGTGCCGCCAGCGCGGGCGTGGGGACGGCGTCGGCGTAGTGCCACAACCGCTGAGCGGATGCCCGTCGGGGCTCGCGCGGGTCGGGCTCCGGCGCGCCGAGAACCTCGATCCGCAGCCCGGGGGCGGTGGAGATCGCCGTCCCGACCGCGCTCGGCGGGGCGGCGGCGGGCAGGCGTACGGCACCGCCGAGACCGTTGTCGTCGTTGGCCACCGCTTGGCGCATCGCGTCGATCAGGGGCCCGCCGGCCGGGGTGAGTTGGCCGAGCCAGGGCCGGCCCCGGCAGCACTGGGCCAGGTCGCCGTGCTCGTGGCTGTCGTCCGGGTGGTCCCGCACGAAGTCGGCGAGCGCGATCAGGTGGGCGAGGTCACCGTCGCGCAGGTGCCGCAGGCGGTGGGCGGTGTGCACCGCGCAGTCGAACGACGGATCGCGCGCCAGCGCCCGCTCGATCCACTCCAGCGCCTCGTCCAGGCGGCCGATCTCGGCCAGGGTGCCGGCGATGTCCGCGTAGATCGCCAGGTCGTCGGGGTCCAGCTCGACGGCCCGACCGAGAGCCGCGAGGCCGTCGCGGGTCCGGCCCGAGCTGCGGTACGCGTACCCGAGCCACACCTCGCCCATCTTCGAGGGCTGGGCGCGTACGCCTCGGGTGGCCCAGCGGACCGCCAGCTCGGCCTCGCCGAGGCGCCGGGCCAGCGCGGACGCCGCGCCCAGCAGCAGACCGTGTTCGGGGTGCACGGTGGCCGCGTTGCGGGCGAGGGTGAGGTACGAGGTCAGCGGGGCCCGGCCGATCCGCGGCACCGGGTCGGGCAGGGCAGCGCAGATCTGCATGAGGACGCGGGCGATGTGCTCCGGGTCCAGCCGTTCGGCCAGCTCGGGCGCGGTTACCCAGGGCACGCCGGCCCACTCGGTGCCGGGTGCGTACGCCGTGGCCGCGGCCAGTAGCTCCAGCCCTTCGGCGGGGCGGCCGGCGGTGGCCAGGAGGTGGGCGCGGGCGACGACCGCACCGACGAAGGTGTGGTGGTTGATCGGGAAGAGGTCGAGGCCGCCGCCGCTGGTCGCGGCGAGCCGGGCCAGCGTCTCGTGCACCTCCGGGAGGGTGGGGGCCTGTGCCAACGCGCCGGCGAGGTGGCCGGCGGCGTGGTGCAGGTCGCCCTCGTCGAGCGCCAGCCGGGCCAGCGCCAGCTCCTCCGTCACGGAGAGCGCGGGATCGTCCGTTCCCTCGGGCACGTCGTCCTCTCGTGGCAGTGAGACGGGGTGTAGCGGGTAAAGCTTAGTTGATATTGAGATCAACTGGTGATCATCTGCTCGATCCTGCTCGTTAATTTGCTGAGATGCGCTCAAAAGTGCAAGACTGAGCAAGAAGCGCGCGGCAACCGCGCAGGGGAGGGGTTTCCGTGACACGTGCAGGGGCTGGAATGGCCGCCGACATCGACGAGCAGCCGGCTGGCTACGCGCGCCTGCTCTCCGCTGCCAACGCCGCCGAGATCGCCCGGGTGGCAGCGGTCATCGCCGAACGTCGCCCACGGCACGTGGTCTTCACCGCGCGAGGCACCTCCGATCACGCGGCCCTCTACGGGGCCTACCTGACCGAGATCCGGCTCGGCCTGCCCGCCGGGCTCGCCTCGCCCAGCGTCGTCACCCTGTTCGGGGCCCGCCCCGACCTGTCCGACGCGCTGGTCGTCGGGGTCAGCCAGAGTGGTGGCTCGCCCGACCTGGCCGAGGTGCTGCGCGCCGCCCGAGCCTCCGGGGCGCTGACCCTTGCGGTGACCAACGCCCCCGACTCGCCGCTGGTCGACGTGGCCGAGCTGAGCGTCGACATCGCCGCCGGGCACGAGCGGGCGGTGGCCGCCACCAAGACGTACACCGCCGAGCTGCTCGCCCTGTTGATGCTGGTGGAGGGGATCCGGGCCGGCGACGGCGTGCTCCCGAAGGCCGAACGGGAGGCGCTCGACGCGCTGCCCGAGCTGGCTGCCCGCACCCTGGCCGACTGCACCCCGGCTCAGCTCGCCCCGCGCTACCGGTTCGCCCGCCAGTTGGTCACCACCGGTCGGGGGTACGCCTACCCGACCGCGCGGGAGGCCGCGCTGAAGCTGATGGAGACCTCGTACCTGCCGGCGCTCGCCTTCTCCGGCGCCGACCTGCTGCACGGCCCGCTCGCGATGACCGACCCGGAGGTTCCGGTGCTCGCCGTGGTCGGCTCCGGCCCCGGTGGCCGGTCGATGGGTGAGGTGCTGCCCCGCCTCGGCGAACGCCGCGCCGACGTCGTGGTGGTCGGCTCCGCCGACGTGCCGGGCGCGACCCGGCTGGCCGTGCCCGAGGTCGACGAGCGGTACGCCCCGCTGCTGGACATCCTGCCGATGCAGCGTCTGGCGCTGGCCCTGGCGCTCACCCGAGGCGAGGACCCGGACGCGCCGCGCGGGTTGAAGAAGGTCACCGCGACGATGTGAGGTGCGGCGTGGCACCCTGGTCACCGTGTCCACGCTGCGCGACCTCGCCGAGGAGCACACCCATCTCCGTCCGGCCGACATCGACCACCTGCACCGGATCGCCGGCGACTGGCAGCTGCTCTCCGATCTGTCCTTCGCTGACCTGCTGCTCTGGGTGCCGGTCGACGCTGACGGCACGTTCCTCTGTGTCGCCCAGGTTCGCCCGACCACCGCACCGACCGCGTACCAGGACGACCAGGTGGGCCGGATCGTCGGCGGGCCGGAGGTGGCCCACCTGGGGGTGGCGTACTCCCAGGGCCGGATCTGGCGGGAGGGCGACCCGGTCTGGTACGGCGACGTGCCGGCCCGACACGAGGCGATCCCGGTTCGGCTGCGTACCGCCGAGGGGGAGGCCGGTGAGGTGATCGCCGTGGTGGGGCGGGACACCAACCTCTCCACCGCGCGTACGCCCAGCCAGCTGGAGCTCAACTACCTCACCACGGCCGACGACCTGGCGCAGATGATCGCGGACGGCACCTTCCCGCCGCCGAGGCATCCGGGCGAGACCACCTCGGCCCCCCGGGTCGGCGACGGCCTGGTCCGGCTCGACGCCGGCGGGAAGGTCACCTACGCCAGCCCGAACGCGCAGTCCGCGTACCGCCGGCTGGGCTACGCCTCCCACCTGGTGGGGGAGGATCTGGCCGCGCTGCACCGCCGGCTGGCCGGTGACCCGTTGGACGGCACCGAGGCCTCGAACGGCATCCTGGCCGCGCTGCGCGGTGAGGCGCCACCCCGCCGGGAGATCGACGCACGAGGTGCCACGATGCTCACCCGGGCGCTGCCGCTGATGCCGGCCGGGGTGCCGATCGGAGCGCTGGTGCTGGTCCGGGACATCACCGAGGTCCGCCGCCGGGACCGGGCGCTGATCACCAAGGACGCCACGATCCGGGAGATCCACCATCGGGTGAAGAACAATCTCCAGACGGTGGCTGCGCTGCTGCGGTTGCAGGCCCGCCGGGTGGCGATGCCGGAGGCCCGTGTCGCGCTGGAGGAGTCGGTCCGTCGGGTCGCCTCGATCGCCCTGGTGCACGAGACGCTCTCCATGTCCAGCGACGAGGCGGTCGAGTTCGACGGCATCGTCGACCGGGTGGCCAGCGCGGCGACCGAGGTCGCGGCGACCGAGGTGAGCGTCGGCATGCGGCGGCGGGGCAGCTTCGGTGTGCTGCCGGCGGAGATCGCCACCTCGCTGGTGATGGTCCTCAATGAGTTGCTGCTCAACGCCGTCGAGCACGGCTTCCCGCCGGCCGACGAGGCGGACGAGGTGCCGGTGCCCGCCGCGTCCGGCATGGTGCCGGTCGCCGCTCCCGAGGCGGACCCGTCGCTGCGGCCCGAGGTGGTGGTCTCGGCGCACCGGTTCCGCAAGATGCTGCACGTGTCGGTGACCGACAACGGCCGCGGCCTGCCCCCGGAATTCGACGCCGAAAACGGCAGCCGGCTCGGCCTCCAGATCGTCCGAGCCCTGATCACCGGGGAGCTGCGCGGCACCATCGAACTGCGCGCCGGCGCCAACGGTGGCACCGAGGCCGTGCTGGTCATCCCGCTTGCCCGCACCACCCCCGACGGCCGCTCGCAGGCCTGACCCGTCCGGCCGCCTCCGGTGGGCGGGATCCGCAGCGGGAGCGGATGTCGGGATGGGAGTGATGTCTCTCAGTCATCAGGATGACTGAGAGACATCAGGCGCATCGAGGTGAGCGGGCCCGGTCGCCGCCGCACACCCGCACGTCACGGAACCCAGCCGGCGCCCCGCGACCGGTCAGCGGTCGGAGCGGGTGGTCAGCAGGGCGACGGTGAGGCCGGGGCGCTGCCAGACCTGGGCGACGGTGAAGTCCGCGCGGAGCGCGTCGCCCTTGGCGTCGGGCACGGCGGCCAGCGGGTCGGCCTGCCGGCCGGAGACGACCAGCCACACCCGCGTCGTACCGGCCAGGCACTGTGCCGGCTGCGGGCACTCGGCGGCCCACAGATCGCCGCGGCGTACCTCGTCCTCGGTGACCAGCACGTCGCGTGGTGGGTCGGCGAGGTGGTACTCGATGCCGAGGTCGAGGAAGAGCCAGCTGTGCCGGGGCGAGTAGACCACCGCGTCTCCCGGTCGCTGACCGTCCGCGATCACCCGCGCCGCCCCCGCGTAGTCAACCGGGGCGCTGCGCGGCCACTCGTGTGTGCGCCGCAGCGCTGCCTGGTCGGGCAGGCCGAGCAGCCCGGCCAGGAGGACCACGACGAGCGCCGCCGGTGCGGCCACGGCGGCCAGCGCCGCGCCCGCCAGCAGGCACGCGAAGGGCACCACGAAGACCAGATAGCGGGGCACCCACAGCGGTACGACAGTGCCGGCGGCGAAGAGCAGCAGTACGGGCAGCAGCACCGCGCTGACCGGCAGCACCGCGCGCCGCCCGAGCCGGGCCGCGCCCAACGCGGCGACCCCGACCAGCAGGCCACCCACCACACTGCTCTGGGCCACGCCGCCGGGCAGCGCGCTCAGGTCGTCCGGCCGGACCAGGTGCACCCAGTTCAACTGCCGGGACTGCTGGGCCCGGGCCTTGACCAGCAACGGGGTAGCCAACAGCGCGGCCGGCAGCACGGCGACCAGCCACCGCCATGCCCGCCGGTCCCGCTCGGCGTCGGGGCGCGGGGCGGTGCTGCCGGCCGCAGCCGGGCCGCGCCACCAGGCGATGAGGACGACCAGCGCGTGGGCGGCGAGCAGTGTGAGCGCGATCAGGTGAATGAGCCCGAGCGCGGCGACGGCGGTGGCGTAACCGGCCCAACGGGCCCAGCTCGGCCGGCGCAACGCGGTCACCAGCAGCAGTGTGGCGAGCACGGCGAGCATGGTGGCCAGCGCGTACGGCCGGGCCTCCTGCCCGTAGCGGGAGGTGCCGGGAAGCACCGCGAACAGCAGCCCGGCGAAGAGGCCAGCGCGCCGGTCGACGAGCCGTGCGCCGAGCACGGCGAGCAGCCCGGCCGCCACCGTCATCGCCAGCACGGCCGGTAGCCGCAGCGCGATCGTGGAGTCGCCGACGACAGTGGTCCAGCCGTGCATCAGCAGGTAGTACGGCCCGGTGGCGGCGTCGATGGTGCCGGCCAGCCGGGCCAGGTCGGTGGGCGAGCGGGTGGCCGCGCTCCACGTCGCCAGCTCGTCGCGCCAGAGCTGGGCGGAGCCCAGCCCGGACCCTGTCACCACCAGGGTCAGCAGCGCCGTGGGGAGCCAGACCGGCAGGCGGCGCAGCCGCTCCCACGCCGTCCCGGCCGACCTCTCGGACAATTGCCCCACGGTCCGAGCCTGCCACGGCCACCCCCTCCGTAGGGCGTCACCCAGCGGCAGGGGCCGGGCGCCAGGCGGACATCACGTCGTTCGGTCGGGCCGTCTTCGCCGGATCACGCTCCACGAGTTCGTCGAGCACGGCGTCGATCCGGGCGATCAGCTCGTCGTCGAGCCGTACCGTGGCCGCCTTCGCCGTCTCGGCGAGCTGCTCCGGCCGGGACGCGCCGACGATCGCGCTCGCCACGGTCGGACGGGCCAGCACCCACGCCACCGCCAACTGGGCCATCGTGCAGCCAGCCGCCTCGGCGACCGGTCGGAGCTGGCGTACCCGGGAGAGCAGCAGATCCGAGGAGTAGCGGGCGATGAACGAGCCACCGAAGCCGTCGGTGGCCCGGGAGCCGGCGGGCGGACGTCGGCCAGGTTCATACCGACCGGTCAGCACGCCCATCGCGAGTGGTGACCAGGCGAGCTGGCCCAGGCCGAGGTCCGCGCAGGCGGGCGACACCTCGGCCTCCACCACCCGCCACAACATCGAGTACTGCGGCTGGTTGGCGATGAACGGAATGCGCAGCTCGGCGGCGAGCCGCAGGCCCTCGCGCAGCTGCGGGGCGGTCCATTCGGAGGCGCCGACGTAGAGCACCTTGCCCTGGCGGACCAGATCGGCGAAGGCGAGCATCGTCTCCTCCAGCGGCACGCTGTCGTCGTACCGGTGCGCCTGATAGAGGTCGACGTAGTCGGTGCCCAGCCGGCTCAGCGAGGCGTGGCAGCCCTCGATGATGTGTTTGCGGGACAGCCCGGCGTCGTTGGCCCCCGGCCCGACCGGCAGGCACACCTTCGTGCACAGCTCGATCGAGCTGCGCCGGACGCCGCTCAGCGCCTTGCCCAACGCCTCCTCGGCCCGCCCGTGGGCGTACCGGTCGGCGGTGTCGAACGTGGTGATGCCCGCGTCCAGGGCGGCGGCCACGCACGCTGCCGCCGCGTCGTCGTCGAGCTGGTTGCCGTGGGTGACCCAGTTGCCGTACGCGACCGCGCTGACGCGCAGGCCCGACCGGCCCAGTTGCCTGTACTCCATACCGAGGATCCTCGGTATGGCCCCGCGCTGTCGCCGAACTGTTCGACCGTGGTCGAATCTATGGGTGATCGAGGTTCGGTTCTCGCCCGACGACCTCAGCCGGGTCCG
Source organism: Micromonospora sp. CPCC 205558 (assembly GCF_036902955.1). Classification (NCBI taxonomy): domain Bacteria; kingdom Bacillati; phylum Actinomycetota; class Actinomycetes; order Micromonosporales; family Micromonosporaceae; genus Micromonospora; species Micromonospora sp. CPCC 205558. The sequence goes on along the minus strand of NZ_JBAKHR010000011.1, from coordinate 25,753 downwards.
GTTCGTGCACTCGCCGCTGGCCGAGCTGGTGGCCAGCTCCTGGGCGTTGCGAAAGCCGACGAAGTACTGGATGCACCGCCCGTGGCGGGAACGCGCGGAGCGGCTGCTGCCGGACGCCGGCCTGGAGCCGCTGCTGGCGGTGCTCAGGTCGTCCAACGGTTACGTGCCGGATTTCCTCACTCCGATCGGGGCGGCACCGAACCTGGCCGCCGAGCTGCGGGCGGTCGCCGGCACCGACCCGTCCCTGGTGCGCCGGCAACTGGACCGGGCCGGTGCACCCCGGCTGACCGCGGACGAGCTGGTCGCGCAGCTCCACCGGTACTTCACACTGCTGATCGCACCGGACTGGCCCCGACTGCGGGCGCTCGCACTGGCCGACATCCGGCGGCGGACGCTGCTCGCCGCCGAGCAGGGTGGGCGCACCCTGCTCCGCGAGCTGCACCCGTTGATCCGGTGGGACGGCGCGGCGCTGCGGGTCGCCGTTGGCACGACCAGGCCGGCCGGTCTGGACGGACGCCCGTGGACGCTGCTGCCCACCTCTTTCTCCGGGCCGACGGTGCACGCGATCATGGAGGGCGACGCCGGGCCGGCCCTCTGCTATCCGCCCGCCGGGCTCGGTGACCTGTGGGCCGCCCCGCCGCCCAGCGCCGCGCTGGGCGCCCTGCTCGGCGGTACACGGGCGGCGGCGCTGTCTCTGCTCGACGCGCCGCTGAGCACCGGTGAGCTGGCCGCGATGTTGGGTCTCGCGCCGGCGACAGCGTCGCACCACCTCACCACGCTGCGGGACAACGGCCTGATCGTCGGCGTACGTCAGGGACGGGTGGTGCGTTATGCCCGAACTGTCCTCGGCGACCAGCTGGTCGGCTGACCTGCGGCCCGTGATGTGGGATCCAGCACGCGGACATTGGCCGGCCCGGTTGGGGTGTGGCAGCATGAGCGCATGACCGCCGCAGTCGTCCGCCGCTTCGTGGCACGTCGCCACGTCGATTACGGCCGCGTGCGCAGCGCGATCTGTCCGGCCTACTGACGACGCCCGACCAATCCGTCTCGGGCGCGCTCGCGCCGGCTGTCTGAAGACACCGTTGTCCCGCCCGCTTCGCCGGGCCGGCCGCCGCGCCCCGCGTAACCCGAGGCACAGCAGACAACGGAGGACGCCGCGATGGCGGTCAGCAGCATCCCGGCCCGTTCCGAGGACCCGACGGCTCGCCCGACCCGAGCGCCGCGCCGGCCACGGGGTGAGGGTCAGTGGGCGCTCGGCCACCGCGAGCCGCTCAACCCCAACGAGCGGATCAAGAAGGACGACGACCCACTCAACGTTCGGGCCCGTATCGAAAACATCTACGCGCACCGCGGCTTCGCCTCCATCGACCCGCAGGACCTGCGGGGCCGGTTCCGCTGGTGGGGCCTCTACACCCAGCGCAAGGCGGGCATCGACGGTGGGCGCACCGCGGTGCTGGAGCCGCACGAGCTGGAGGACGAGTTCTTCATGCTGCGGGTCCGCATCGACGGCGGTCAGCTCAGCCTGGCCCAGCTGCGGGTGATCGCGGACATCTCCCGGGAGTTCGCGCGGGACACCGCCGACATCACCGACCGGCAGAACATCCAGTACCACTGGATCCGGGTCGAGGACATGCCGGAGATCTGGCGCCGGTTGGAGTCGGTCGGCCTGCAGACCACCGAGGCGTGCGGCGACTGCCCGCGGATCGTGCTGGGTAGCCCGGTCGCCGGGGTGGCCCGCGACGAGCTGCTCGACCCGACCCCGGCGATCGACGAGATCGTCTCCCGGTACGTCGGCGACAAGCAGTATTCCAACCTGCCCCGCAAGTTCAAGACGTCGATCTCGTGGCTGGTGGACACCCCGTACGAGTCGAACGACATCGCCTTCCTCGGTGTCGACCACCCCGAGCACGGGCCCGGCTTCGACGTCTGGGTCGGCGGGGGGCTCTCCACCAACCCGATGCTCGCCAAGCGTCTCGGCGTCTGGGTGCCGCTGGCCGAGGTGCCGGACGTGTGGGCCGGCGTGGTCGGGATCTTCCGCGACTACGGCTACCGCCGGCTGCGCAACCGGGCCCGGTTGAAGTTCCTGGTCGCCGACTGGGGCGTGGAGCGCTTCCGCGAGGTGCTGGAGAAGGAGTACCTCGGTCGTACGCTGCTCGACGGCCCAGCGCCGATCCTGCCGTCGAAGCCGGTCGACCACGTGGGCGTGCACGAGCAGGCCGACGGGCGGCACTACGTGGGTGCCGCCCCGGTGGTCGGGCGGGTCTCCGGCGCGCAGCTCAGCCAGCTGGCCGACGTGGTCGAGGCGCACGGCAGCGACCGGGTGCGGCTCACCCCGTACCAGAAGCTGCTGGTGCTCGACGTGCCGTCGGAGCGGACGGAGGCGCTTGTCGACGCGCTGCGCGGGATCGGTCTGGAGGCCCGGCCGTCGGCCTGGCGGCGCGGCACGATGGCGTGCACCGGCATCGAGTACTGCAAGCTCGCCATCGTCGAGACGAAGGCCCGCGGCGAGGAGTTGGTGGCCCGGCTTGAGCAACGGCTGCGTGACTTCGACGCGGACATCTCGATCCATATCAACGGCTGCCCGAACGCGTGTGCACGCACCCAGGTGGCCGACATCGGCCTGAAGGGTCAACTGGTGGTCGGCCCGGACGGCCGGCAGGTTGAGGGTTTCCAGGTGCACCTGGGCGGCGGGCTGGGCATGGCCCAGGGGCAGACCGCCGGTTTCGGCCGCAAGCTGCGCGGCCTGAAGACCACCGCCGACGAGCTTCCGGAGTACGTGGAACGGCTCGCCCGCCGCTACCTGGCCGGTCGGAGCGAGGGCGAGACGTTCGCCAACTGGGTGATCAGAGTCGACGAGGAGGAACTGCGGTGAGCAGCGAGAACCGAGCGGCACCTCTGTACTGCCCGTACTGCGGCGAGGAAGACCTGCGGCCGCACGAGGCGGGGCACGGCGCCTGGGAGTGCCACGCCTGCACCCGGGTCTTCTCGGTGAAGTTCACCGGGCTGCTCAGCCGGACGGTGACCCGATGAGTCTCGTCTCGGCGGCGAGCCTGCGCCTGGTGGGGCCGGGCGCGACCCCGGCCGACCCGACCCGTCGCAGCCCGGACGAGCTGCGGGCCCTGGCCGAGCGGGCCGCTCGGGACCTGGAGGGCGCCCCGGCGCTGGAGATCGCCCGCTGGGCGGCGCAGACCTTCGGTGAGCGGTTCTGCGTGACCAGTTCGATGGCCGACGCCGTGCTGGCGCACCTGGTGTCCCGGGTGGCCCCCGGCGTGGACGTGGTCTTCCTCGACACCGGCCTGCACTTCCCCGAGACGCTGCGGGTACGCGACGAGGTGGCCCGGACGCTGCCGGTGAACGTCCGGTCGATCCGTCCCCGGCTCACCGTCGGCCAGCAGGACGGCCAGTACGGTCCCCGGCTGTTCAACAAGTCGCCGGACGACTGCTGCCAGCTGCGCAAGGTGGAGCCGTTGGAGCGGGCGCTGACCGGGTACGACGCCTGGGCCGCCGGTCTGCGCCGGGACGAGTCCCCGACGCGGGCCAACACACCGGTGGTGACCTTCGACGCGCGCCGCGGCAAGGTCAAGGTCAACCCGATCGCCGCCTGGTCGCAGCGGGATGTGGACGCCTACATCGCCCGCTTCAACGTGCCGGTCAACGAGCTTTTCAAGCAGGGGTACGGGTCGATCGGCTGCTGGCCGTGCACCCGCCGGACGAAGGCCGGCGAGGACGCGCGGGCCGGCCGGTGGGCCATGTTCGAGAAGACCGAGTGCGGGCTGCACATCTGACCTCCACGGGGACGCCCCTGACCGGTGCGGCCGGCGGGGCGGACCCGGTGGTGCTGGTCGCGCACGGCAGCCGTGATCCACGAGCGGCCGATGCCACCCGGGCCCTGGCTCGGGCGGTGTCGGCGGCCCGGCCGGGCACACCGGTGTGGGCGAGCTGGCTGGACCACACCGAGCCGGGGCCGACCGAGGTGCTGCGTGAGCTGGCCGTTGCCGGTCACCGCCGGGCGGTGCTGGTGCCGCTGCTGCTGACCGCCGCGTACCACAATCGGGTGGACATTCCGGCGGCGGTCGCCGCGGCGACGCAGTCGGGGCCACCGCTGGCGGTACGGGTGACCGATGTGCTCGGCCCGGCGGACCACACGCCCGATCCGGCGCTGCTGGCCGGGCTGTGCCGTCGGCTGGGCGAGACGCGTCCGGGTGGCTCCGACGCGGTGCGTCCGGGTGGCTCTGGCGCGGTGCGTCCGGGTGGCTCTGGCGCGGTGCGTCCGGGTGGCTCTGGCGCGGTGCGTCCGGGCGGCTCCGACGTGTTGCGTCCGGGTGGCTTCGACGCGTTGGTGCTGGCCGCGGCGGGCACCCGGGACGCTCGGGCGCGTCGTTCGGTGGGCCGGGTCGCTGATGCGCTCGGCGTGCGGTTCGGGGTGCCCTGCCGGGTGGCGTACGCGTCGGCGGCTCCACCGGCGGCTGGCGTGGCGGTGTCCCGGCTGCGGGCGTCCGGCGCGCGCCGGGTCGCGGTGTCCGCGTACTTCCTGGCACCTGGGTTGTTCCACGACGCGGTGGCCGAGGCGGCCGTGGCGGCGGGTGCGGTGGCGGTTGCCGCGCCGTTGACCGACGCACCGGAGTTGGTCGAGTTGGTGCTGCGTCGGGTCGACGACCGGCCTGTGCCGGCGTCGACTGGGTGACCCGTACCGGCACGGTCATCCGGTGCCGGAGACAGCGGAACGCCCCGGCGGGCGAACCCACCGGGGCGTACAGCTGTGTCGTTGGGGATCAGGCGGAGTGAGCGCGCAGCACCCGGAGACCGCCGCGCCGCTTGACAGCGCGCCGCTCCTCCTCGCTCATTCCGCCCCAGACGCCGGCGTCCTGACCAGACTCGAGTGCCCACTGAAGGCACTGGTCGGTCACGGAGCAGCGCCTGCAGACGGCCTTGGCCTGCTCGACCTGCAGGAGAGCCGGTCCGGACGTCCCAATCGGGAAGAACAGCTCCGGGTCCTCGTCGCGGCAGACAGCATGGTGACGCCAGTCCATGGCGGCAACACTCCTCATTCTGGATGGGTGGCAAATATTGCTTGTCGTGCTTTTCCTATATGCATCCGCAGTGCCGAGGTGACAGTTAGCGTTCGTCCATTCGGCAGTGCGTGAGCAGGCGGTTAGCGCCGGGGACCTGCTGGAACAGCTCAACCTGACGAGCATATCCAGGCAATGTCCCGGTAACTCAAGTTCGCTTGTGAATACTTTCACGAACAGTCGTGATGTCAAGGGTGACGCTCGGAAAAACTCCGGGCGGTGAGCAAGCCCACAACCCGTTTGTCCGGGTTTCCGCGCTTTCCTGGTTACCCGGCGTGCCACAGTCGAGGATCAATATAGTACAGTCCGCGTGACATTGCTGACATTTCCGGCACCTGCCCCTCGGTGTGGCGGCGACCAGGCCGATCGGTTGTGGCCACCGTGTCGACCAAGGGCAGTACCCGAGACCTAGCAGATTACTCTCAGTGCGGCGGGAACGGAGGTGAATCTGACTTTCTCCCGCTCGCCGAGATAGTCCCCGTCCAGCTGGAACGCCTGCGGGCGGCTGGAGACCAGGGTGAACTCCGCCGTGTCATGGAGTCGTAACACCTGTCGGCCGCGCGGATCCGGCTGCCGGGACAGGAACTGCGTCACTGTCCGTGTTGTGCTAGCCACCCGGAGCTGACGCAACGCCAGCACATCCAGCCCGAGGTCGAACGACGCCTCCGGGTTCGGGTTGACCTCCCGGTCGCCCAGGTACGTCCAGGGAGCCGTGTTCTGGATGATGACGGTGGCCAGCTCGGCCTCCGCCGGCTCGCCCGGACGCTCCAGGACGATCGCCGGATGCCGCCGGTCCGAGGCGAGGAAGTACTGGTTCATGATCGAACGCAGGTAGAGCGACGGCGTGGACACCCGCCCCTTCCGCCGGGCCTGCTCCACCCGGTGGATCACCGCCGCGTCCAGGCCGAACCCGGCGCAGAAGGTGAAGTAGCGGTCGTCGGCGCGGCCCAGCCCCACCGTCCGGCTCCGGCCCAACCGAAGCCCTTCCAGGATCATGCTGGTCGCCTCCGGCCACTCCCGGGGCAGCCCCACCGCGCGGGCGAACACATTGGTCGAGCCACCGGGGACGGTCGCCAGCGCGGGCAGTCGCTCGGCAATCGGCGCGTCGCCGGCGCGAGTCGGTGGTTCGGCCGTCATCAGGCCGTTCACCACCTCGTTGACCGTGCCGTCGCCACCCAGGGTGACGACCAGGTCGACCCCCTCGGCGGCTGCCTCCCGGGCCAGTGCCACGGCGTGCCCGCGCCGACGGGTGTAGCGCACGCTGAGATCGACTTCGCTGCGCAGCGCCCGGACGAGCACGTCCCGGCTGCGTTCGCTGGTGGTGGTGGCCTTCGGATTGACCACCAGGACGGCCCGCATGGGCGGCACTGTACCTTCCGGTGGCCCGGGTATCGTGGCGCGCGTGACCATCGACTCGGCCCCGATCCCCGTCACGCTCCGCTGGGCGGTCCGGCTGCTGTGGGCAGAGGCGGCCGTCGTCGGGCTCATCGCCGTCTGGCTGATCTGGGCCGACCTCACGGCCACCCGCACCGACCTGCTGGCGGCGTTACTGGTGACCGGGTTCGCGATCGGGGCGGCGGCCGTGCTCTGGGCGCTGGGCCGCGCGCTGCTGCGCCGTCAGGCGGGCGCACGCGCCCCCGCCATCGTGCTCCAGCTGATGCTGCTGCCGATCGGTTGGTTCATGATTCAGGCAGGCCTGGGCTGGCTGGGCGTGCCGCTGATGGCGCTCGGCCTGGGCGTGGGCTGGCTGCTGGTCTGCCCGCCGACGACACGCGCCCTCGGCTTCGAGTGACCGCCCCGGTTCGAGTGACCGCGCCGGCGGGTCGGGCCGGTCAGTAGCCGCCGGAGCGGCGGGTGAGCAGCGCGATCGTGGCCCGACCGTCGGCGGACGTGGCGGACGCCGAGGTGGTCAGCGCGGTGAGCACCTTCCAGGCGAAGGACGACTCGGCGGGCAGGGTGGCACCGCGCACGGTCGGCACTGTCACCTCGACGGTCAGCGCGTCCTCGGTGACCGCGAAGCGGCACTCCAACTCGGCGTCACGGGTGGCGATGGCGAGCAGCATGGCGCACGCCTCGTCGACCGCGATGCGCAGATCCTCGATCTCGTCGAGCGCGAACTGCAACCGGGCCGCGAGACCGGCGGTGGCGGTGCGGAGCACGCCGAGGTAACCGCCGTCGGCGGGCACCGTGAGGTGCACCACGTCATCGTCGGTTGCTGGCTGGCCAGTCAGTTGAGTCACGCCTCATCCCCCCGGTCGGGGACTCTACCCGGTCAGTCGCCCGTACGCGTGCCGGCAGTGGTGGCGTGCTCGGCCAGCTGGTGGAGCGCATCGCCGGTGAGCCGATAGGGAACCCACTCGCTCATCTGCTTCGCGCCGATCGAGGCGTAGAAACCGGCGGCCGGGTTCCAGTCGATCATCCACCACTCCAGCCGCTGGTAGCCGCGTCGTACGCAGAGGTCGGCCAGCGTGGCGAGCAGCAGTCGACCCGCGCCGGTGCCCCGGGCCGCCGGGCGGACGTAGAGATCCTCCAGGTAGATGCCGTGCACGCCGGCCCAGGTGGAGAAGTTGAGGAACCACAGCGCGAAGCCGACCGGCTCGTCGTACTCGTTGACCGCGACGTGACCGAAGAGCGCCGGAGCCGGAGTGAACAGGGCCGAGGTCAGCTGCTCGGTGGTGAGGTGGCACTGCTCCGGGGCGCGTTCGTACTCGGCCAACTCGTGCACCATGGCGACGACGGCCGGCACGTCCTCAGGACGTGCCGGCCGAACCGTCGGGATGACCGGAGTGGTCACGCCTTCTTGGTCTCCCAGAAGATCTTCGAGATCTCGTCGATCTTCGCGAGCAGCTTGTCGGCGGTGGCCGGGTCGAGGCTGCCCTTGACGCCACCGGCGCCAGCGAGCTTGGTGGCCTCGTTGAACAGGCCGTGCAGGTTCGGGTACTTCTCGAAGTGCGGCGGCTTGAAGTAGTCGGTCCAGAGCACCCACAGGTGGTGCTTGACCAGCTCGGCGCGCTGCTCCTTGATGATGACGGCCCGGGTGCGGAACTCCGGGTCGGTGTTCGACTGGTACTTCTCGCAGATCATTTTGACCGACTCGGCCTCGATCCGGGCCTGAGCCGGGTCGTAGACGCCGCACGGTAGGTCGCAGTGAGCGCTCGCGGTGACGCGGGGCGCAAGGATGCGCGGAAGTCGCATCAGGGTCCTCCATGGGAAGTTTGCGATGATCAAAGGCGACATTACTCCTGGGGATGCTCCCCGAACCGGGTGGAGGTGAAACCAGTGGCCGCCGATCACCCGGCTGAGGCGCCTCGGTTGCGGAGGCCGCTGACCGCCGTTCTGGTCACCGGCCCGTCCATGGCCCCGACGCTGCGGCACGGCGACGCGGTGCTGGTTCGCCCCGGTGGCCGCCCGATCCGAGCCGGCGACGTGGTGGTCGCGGTCTTCCGGGCCCGGCCCGATCTGCTGGTGGTGAAGCGTGCGGTACGGCCGCAGGACGGTGGCTGGTGGCTGCGTGGCGACAACGACCTGATCACCGACGACTCCCGCGCGTACGGGGTGGCCGACGTGCGCGGACGGGTGGTGGCCCGCTACTGGCCGCGCCCAGGACGGGTGCCTCGTCGTCAGATATGACCCTGCTCACATCCCGGGGGTGGTGTCGACACTATGCTCGGAAAGTGCCCGGGTGACCCCCCGCACCGCGTGCCACCGCTCGCCGCCCACCTCCGGCGAGGTCGCCGCCTCACATCTGCTCGACAGATCCTGGAGTCACCACCATGTCTTCGTCCACCGTGGACCCCGCTGATCCCGTCTTCCAGCTGCACCGGGGCGGCAAGATGGCCGTCACCTCGACCGTGCCGCTCACCAGCCGGGAGGACCTCTCCCTGGCGTACACCCCGGGGGTGGCCCGGGTGTGTGAGGCGATCGCCGCCGACCCCGCCCTGGTTGACGACTACACCTGGGTGTCGCACACGGTCGCGGTGGTCACCGACGGCTCGGCGGTGCTCGGGCTGGGCAACATCGGCCCCCGGGCCGCGCTGCCGGTGATGGAGGGCAAGGCGGTGCTGTTCAAGCAGTTCGCCGGGGTGGACGCGGTGCCGGTGTGCCTGGACACCCAGGACGTGGACGAGATCGTCGCGGTGGTGCGGGCGTTGGCACCCTCGTTCGGTGGGATCAACCTGGAGGACATCAGCGCCCCGCGCTGCTTCGAGATCGAGCGTCGACTCGACGAGGCGTTGGACATTCCGGTCTTCCACGACGACCAGCACGGCACGGCGATCGTGGTGCTCGCCGCGCTGCGCAACGCCGCTACGTTGCTCGATCGCAAGCTCGGTGACCTGCGGGTGGCGGTGAGCGGCGCGGGCGCGGCCGGGGTGGCCGTGACGAAGATGCTGATCGCCGGCGGCGTCAACCCCGACCAGGTGGTGGTCTGTGACTCCAAGGGGATCATCGGCCGGCACCGCACCGAGCTGACCGGCACCAAGGCCGAGCTGGCGGCGAGCACCAACGCCGACGGCCGCCACGGCGACATCACCGAGGCGCTGCGCGACGCGGACGTGCTGGTCGGGGTCTCCGGTGGGCAGATCCCCGAGGCGGCGGTGGCGCAGATGGCGCCCGGCGGGATCGTGTTCGCGTTGGCCAACCCCACCCCCGAGGTGCACCCCGAGGTGGCCGCCCGGCACGTCGCGGTGGTCGCCACCGGGCGCAGCGACTACCCCAACCAGATCAACAACGTGCTGGCCTTCCCCGGGGTGTTCCGCGGCGCCCTGGATGCCGGCGCCACCCGGATCACCGAGGCGATGAAGGTCGCCGCCGCGGACGCCATCGCCGGTGTGGTGGCCGAGTCGTTGACCGCCGACGCGATCGTGCCGTCCCCGCTCGACCCGCGTGTCGCGCCGGCCGTGGCCGAGGCGGTCGCCGAAGCGGCCCGCCGCGACGGCGTAGCCCGCCGCTAGCGCGCACGCCTTCTTAACGAGCGCTCAGCTTGTTACGGTGCCGATCATGCGTGCTGCCTTTGCCTCCCGTTTCGACGACGCCGACCCGCTCGCCGCGCTCACCGTCGGCGAGCGGCCCGAGCCGACCCCACCGGCCGACGACTGGGTGACCGTGCAGGTGCGGGCCACCTCGCTCAACCACCACGATCTCTGGTCGCTGCGCGGGGTGGGCCTCACCGAGGCCCAGCTGCCGATGATCCTCGGCTGCGACGCGGTCGGGCTGGACCCGGAGGGCAACCCGGTGGTCGTGTACCCGGTGGTCGTCACCCCGGGCGACCCGCGCGGGGTTTCCATCCTCTCCGAGCACTTTTCCGGGACGCTCGCCGAGCGGGTGGTCGTACCCCGGTCGAATCTGATCCCGCTGCCCGACGGCATGGCGGCGACCGACGCGGCGTGCCTGCCCACGGCCTGGCTGACCGCGTGGCGGATGCTGACCACCAAGGGCCGCGTCGCGGACGCCGACAGCGTGCTGGTCCAGGGCGCGGGCGGTGGCGTGGCCACCGCGGCGGTCGCGCTCGCCGTCGCGATGGGCAAGCGGGTGTACGCGACCAGCCGCGACGCCGGCAAACGGGACCGGATCTCGGCCCTCGGCGCCACCGCCTTCAAGCCCGGTGCCCGGCTGCCGGAACGGGTCGACGTGGTGATCGAGACGGTCGGTGCGGCCACCTTCGACCACTCGCTGAAGTCGGCCGCGCCGATGGCCCGGATCGTGGTCTCCGGGGCGACCGCCGGGCACGAGCCGTCGGTCAACCTGCGTCGGGTCTTCGCCATGCAGCTGGAGATCCTGGGCACCTCGATGGGCACGCCCGGTGAGCTGTACGAGCTGTTGGCGTTCTGCTCCGACAACGAGGTGCGCCCGGTGGTGGACAGCGTCATCCCGTTCAGCCGGGCCGAGGAGGCCTTCGCCCGACTGCACTCCGGCGACGCCTTCGGCAAGGTCGTCATCGACCACACCGCCTGACGCGCCCCACGCCGCGCGCGCCCACCCCGCGCGCGCCCACCCCAAGATCGCGCCCCGCGCCGCGCGCGCCCACCCCAAGATCGCGCAACATCATGGAAATAGTGGTCTCCGCGTTGTGGGAGGCCACTATTTCCTGGTTGAAGCGCGATCTTGAGCGGTCCGAGCGGGCGGGACCTCAGAGGTGGTCGTCGAAGGTGGCGATGTCGCCGCGCGTCGCGTCGGTGGGGATGCGCTTCTTGGCGTCCGCGTCGCCGTAGAGCGACCAGCGCAGGAACTCGACCGACGTGTCCGACACGACCCGCAACGTCGCGCCGTCGCTGAGCAGCGCCCGCCCGTGGTCACCCTTGGGCAGGCTCAGCATCGCCTTCGGCCAGGGCACCTTGTCGTACGCGGCCTTGCCCGCCGCGTACTCGACCACCTCGTCCAACTCGCCGTGCACGAACAACTGCGGGGCGGCCGCGCCGGCGAACGCGGTGCCCACACCGAGCGCCGTGCCGGCGAACACCACACCCGCGTCCAGCCGTTCGTCCCGGCTCGCGGTGAAGAGGCCGATGGTGGTCACCCCGCCCGCCGAGTGGCCGGCCGCGGCCACCCGCTCGCCGTCCAACCGGCCGCGCAACGCGTCGCCGGCCCTGTCGTCCAACGCCAGCACCTGATCCAACGCGTACGACACGTCGGCCGGCTGGTTGAGCACGTCGAGGACGTTGTTGTCAGCGCCCCGGGAGGTGTGCGGGAACGTCGGCGCGGCCACCACGAAACCGGCCGCCGCCCAGCGGGTCAGCAGCGTGGCGTAGTCGTCCGGTCGCCCACCCAGGCCGTGACTGAACATCACCACCGGGAACCGGCCGTCCGCCGCCGTCGCCGACCGCTTGGCCGCGCCGCCGGACTGCCCGGCCGCCGGGTACCAGAGCGTCGTCGGCAGCGCGCGGCCGTCCCGCTTCAGCTTCAACTGGCGTACGCCGACCGCGAAGGCGCGCTGCGGGGCCTTTCCGGCGGGCACCTGCGGTGTCGGCGTGGCGGCGGGCGGTGGTTCGACGGCCGCCTGCGGGCCCTCGGTCCTTCTGGCATCCGCTGAGCAGCCGACCAGGCCGGCCATGAGGAGAGCGCTGGCCATCAGTGCGGGTGTGACGCGACGCGACATGAATCCGATTGTGCCCTGTCCGGCGGGCGTGCTCGGCGTGCCGGGGCGATCAGTGGGCCGGGCGGGACTCGTAACGGGTCAGGGTGGGGGAGTGGGCGTCGGCGGGAAGGCGGGCACCGGCGGCCCGGTCGCCGTAGAGGGTCCAGCGCAGGAAGTCGGTGGTGGTGGCGAGGACCGGGGCGAATCCCGGGTGGCCCGGCGTGAGGTACGCGCCGTGGTCCTGGCCGAGCAGGCTGAGGAACGCGGCCGGCCCGGGGGTGCGCACGTACGCGGCCCGGCCGACAGTCACCGGCACCACCGGATCGGCGGTGCCGTGCACGAAGAGCACCGGTGCGGGCGACCCGGCGAAGCTGCCCGGCAACCCGCCACCGGCGATCACGATCCCGGCCCGCAACCGGGCTGGGTGGCCCTCGCTGAACATGCCGGAGGTGGTGAAGCCGCCCGCCGAATGCCCGGCGGCGGCGACCGACGTCAGGTCGAGGTGCCCGGCGAGGGGGTCGACCCGGCTCCGGTCGAGGCCGCTCAGATATCGGATCAGCCGCCAGGCGTCGGCCGGCTGGTGGCGTACGTCCGCCCGGGTGAAGTGCGCGGCACCCTGTCGGGTGTGCGGGTACGCGGGCGCGGCCACCACGAAGCCGGCCGCCGCCCAACGCGTGGTCAGGCCGGCGTGCAGCTCGGGCAGGCTGCCCAGCCCGTGGCTGTAGATCACCACCGGGAACCGCCCGGCCGCCACCTGATCGGTCGACGCCGGGTACCAGATCGTCACCGGCAGGGGGCGCGCCGAGTGTGGATCGAGGGTGAGCGTACGCACGCCGACGGCGTACGACCCCTCGGGCGCTCGACGCTCCGGCAGTGGCCCGGTGGCCGCGCCGGCCACCGCCGTGACCGGCGCACAGCCGGCCAGCAGCGTTGTCACCAGTACGGCCAGTAGCCGCCCCGCCCCCATCGTTCCACGGTAGGTGCCCGGGCGGGCGTAGCAGCCCCGCCGTCCGGCTCGGGTACACCCGCCACCCGGTCGGGTCACCTCCGCCGGCCGGGTCCACCCTCCCCGGCGCCGAGGGCCGGGGACGGTGCCGCGTGACCAGCTTCGCTAGGGTCACCGACATGCCTGAGAACTACACGGACCCCAGCGGCAACACCGAGGCGTTCCGCGCCTTCACCCAGACGCCGGAGGCTGCGGCGCCGGCGGAGGCCCCGTCCCGCCTGCCGCTCATCATCGGCGCGGCAGTGGTCGTCGTGGTGCTGGTGGCACTCGTCGCCTGGTTGGCCACCGGCTGATCGGGTTTCATCGACTCGCGCGCACCCTCGGGCCTCCCCGAGGGTGCGCGACTGGTTGGCCTCAGGCCGCCCCGACCACATCCCTGGTCTGCCGGGCGATCTCCCGCTCCTCGTCGGTGTGGATGACGCAGACGCTCACCTCGGCGCCGTCGGGCGAGATCACCCGGTCGCCCTCGCCGTCGTTGCGGGCGTCGTCCACGGTGATGCCGAGCCGTTCCAGGCCGGCCAGCGCGGCGGCCCGCACCGGCGCGGCGTGCTCGCCGACCCCGGCGGTGAAGGTGATCGCGTCGACCCGGCCGAGCAGTGCGTAGTACGCCCCGACGTAGCCGGTGATGCGCCGGCAGTACACCTCGAAGGCCAGCGTCGCCGCCCGATCACCGGCCGCCCGGCGTTCCAGCACCTCGCGCATGTCGTTGACGCCGGTCAGCCCGAGCAGGCCACTGCGGTGGTTGAGTAGGTCGTCGATGTCGTCCACCGACAACCCGCCCTCCCGGCGCAGGTGGAAGATCACGGTCGGGTCGATGTCGCCACTGCGGGTGCCCATCACCAGCCCCTGCAACGGGGACATGCCCATCGAGGTGGCGACGCTGCGACCGTTCGCCACCGCGCAGGCGCTGGCCCCGTTGCCCAGGTGCAGGGTGATCGTGTTGACCTGCTCGTACGGGCGGCCCAGCAGCTCGGCGGTGCGGCGGGACACGTACGCGTGCGAGGTGCCGTGGAAACCGTACCGGCGGATGTCGTACCGCTCGGCGGTGTCCCGGTCGATCGCGTACGTCGCGGCGGCCTCCGGCAGGGTGTGGTGGAACGCGGTGTCGAAGACGGCGACCTGCGGGATGTCCGGCAGCGCCGCGCGGGCCACCTCGATGCCGGCCAGGTTGGCCGGGTTGTGCAGCGGGGCGAGCGGCACCAGATCCCTGATCGCGGCCAGCACCGCGTCGTCGACCAGCACCGGTGCGCTGAACGTCCGGCCGCCGTGCACCACCCGGTGCCCGACCGCGGCCAGCCCGGTGAGGTCCAGCCCGGCCAGGATCTGCCGGACCGCGTCGGTGTGGTCCTTCGGGCCGCCGCCGGGCTCACCGATCCGCTCGACGGTGCCGTGGTCGAGCGCCCGGTCACCGTCGTAGCGGCGCCACTTCACCGACGACGATCCGCAGTTGAGCACCAGCACCCGACTCACGACGCCTCCTCGCTGGCCGCCTGGATGGCGGTGATCGCCACCGTGTTGACGATGTCCGGCACTCCCGCGCCCCGGGACAGGTCGTTCACCGGTCGGCGCAGGCCCTGCATGACCGGGCCGACGGCGACCGCCCCGGCGGAGCGCTGCACCGCCTTGTACGTGTTGTTGCCGGTGTTCAGGTCCGGGAAGATGAAGACCGTGGCGTGGCCGGCGACCGGGCTGCCCGGCAGCTTCGTCGCCGCCACCGCCGGGTCGATCGCCGCGTCGTACTGGATGGGCCCCTCGACCAGCAGGTCGGGCCGGCGCTCCCGGACCAGCGCGGTGGCCGCGGCGACCTTCTCCACGTCCGCGCCGGCGCCGGAGCTGCCGGTGGAGTACGACAGCATGGCCACCCGCGGTTCGATGCCGAACCGGGCGGCGGTGTCGGCCGACGAGATCGCGATGTCGGCGAGCTGGGCCGCGTCCGGGTCGCGATTGACCGCGCAGTCGCCGTAGACCAGCACCCGGTCGGCGAGCAGCATGAAGAAGACGCTGGAGGCCACCGAGACGTCCGGCAGCGTACGGATGATCTCGAACGCCGGTCTGATGGTCGCGGCGGTGGTGTGTGTCGCGCCGGAGACCATGCCGTCAGCGCGGCCGGTGGCCACCATCAGGGTGCCGAAGTAGTTGGGCTGCGCCACGATGTCGTGCGCCAACTCGGCGGTGACGCCGCGGTGGGCGCGCAGCCGGGCGTACTCGGCGGCGAAGTCGTCACGCCACCCGCTGGTGTCCGGGTCGACCAGGTGCGCGTCGCCGAGGTCGATGCCCAGCTCCCGGGTGCGCCGGGCGATGTCGTCCGGCCGGCCGAGCAGGGTCAGCTCGGCCACTCCACGGCGCAGCAGGATCTCCGCCGCGCGCAGGATCCGCTCGTCGCTGCCCTCCGGCAGCACGAGGTGCCGGGGCTTCGAGCGGGCCCGGTCGATCAGCTCGTTCTCGAACATCAACGGGGTGACCCGCGTCGACCGGCTGACCCGCAGCCGACGGGCCAGGTCGTCGGTGTCCACACAGCGCTCGAACGCGCCGAGCGCGGCCTCCACCTTGCGGGGATTGGCCGCGCTGGGCCGGCCTTCGATGCGACTGGACGCGGCCACCGTGTCGTAGCTGTCGCTGCGCACGGAGAGCACCGCCAACCCGGTGTTGAGCCCCTCCACCAGCCGCATCACCCGGGGGTCGGGCTGCTCGCCGAGGGTGAGCACCAGCCCGGCCACCGACACCTGCCCGGCCACGTGCGCGGCGCTCGCGGCGACGAGCAGGTCGGCCCGGTCCCCAGGAGTGATCACCAGGGCGCCCTCGGTGAGGTGGCCCAGCAGGGTCGGCACATGCGCCGCGCCGACCACGAAATCCAGCACGTCCCGACCGAGCGCGGCGTCGTCCCCCGCCAGCAGGGTGGCGCCGAGCGCCGCCGCCACCTCGGCCACCGTCGGCGCCGACACGCTCGGCACCTCCGGGATGGCGTACGCGGGCACCGGCAGCTCGGGCAGCGTCATCGGCTCGGTCACCCGGTTGGCGATCACCGCGAGCACCGTCGCGCCCAGGTCAGCCAGATCGTGGTACGCCCCCCGCATGGCCGACGCGACGGCCGCCGGCTCCTGCTCGAAGCCGTCCACCACCGGCACCACCACGCTGCCGAACTCGGTGGCCAGTCGGGCGTTGAAGGCCAGTTCGCGGGGGCGGGCCGGGTCGCCCGGGTCGTCGAAGTCGCTGCCCACCACGACCACCGCCGGGCACTGCCGCTCCACCGCCCGGTAGCGCTCGACGATCGCGGAGATGAGCTGCTCCCGTCGGCCTTCGGCAACCAGGGCGGCAGCCTCGGCGTAGCTCGCCCCGGCCAGCTCGGCCAGCGGCACCTCGACCCGGTAGCGCTCGCTGAGCAGGGCGAGGATCGGGTCCTGCCCGGTGTCGGCGACCAGTGGCCGGAACACGCCGATCCGCCCGACCTGGCGGGACAGCAACTCCGCCAACCCGAGGGCGATCGTCGACTTGCCCCCGCCAGACCCCACGCTGGTGAGGTAAACACTCCGTGCCACAGCCCCACCCTAAAAGATCGCCACCCTCCACACCCCAACCCCCAACCCCCGCGCCCAGCCCCTTCGCCCCGGTGATCATGGAGTTATAGCTCGACACGCCGACGACACGCGCGCATAACTTCATGATCAACGCGCGGGGGGTGTGGGGGGTGGGGGGTGGTGGGGGTGGGTGGGTGGGGTTAGGCGTCGTCGTCGTCGGGGTCGTCTAGGCGGGCCAGGTAGGTGGCCAGGCGTTCGATGGGGGTTTCGAAGTCGGGGTTGAGGTCGACGAAGTCGCGCAGACGCTCGCCGAGCCACTCCAGGGTCACCTGGTCTTCGCCCCGGCGTTCGACCAACTCCTCGATGCCACGGTCGGTGAAGTACATGGGTACGTCCTCGTGCTCGGCCCGGCTCGGACCGGGCGAATGGTGGGTGGGTGGTGAAACCCGACCGGCGGGACCTACGAGAGCCGGGGCAGGACCGTGGTGAAACGGCCCTGCCCCGGCTGCCGTGCTCAGGTCAGGTCACGGGCGGGGGAGAGCCGCCTCGATCAGCGCGTTCTGCTCGACCTCGTGGGTCTTGGCCGAGCCGACCGCCGGGGCGGCCGCAGCCGGGCGGGAGATCCGCCGCAGCCGCACGTCCGTGAGGTGCTCCAGCAGGTTGAGCGCGACGAACGACCAGCCACCCTGGTTGGCCGGCTCCTCCTGCACCCAGGCGAAGTCCTCCGCGTTCGGGAACTGCGCCAGGGCGGCCCGGATCTCCTCCACCGGCAGCGGGTACAGCTGCTCAAGCCGGAGGATGGCGGTGTCGGTGACGCCGCGCTCCTGCCGGGCCTGGAACAGGTCGTAGTAGACCTTGCCGGAGCAGAGCAGCACCCGCTTCACCGCCTCCGGTGCCGGGGCGGCCGTGTCGCGCAGCACCGGCTGGAACGTGCCGGTGGTGAAGTCCTCCACCGACGAGACGCAGAGCTTGTGCCGCAGCAGCGACTTCGGCGTGAACACCACCAGCGGCTTGCGCTTGGGCGACAGGGCCTGGCGGCGCAGCAGGTGGAAGTAGTTCGCCGGGGTGGTCGGGATGGACACCCGCATGTTGTCCTCGGCGCACATCTGCAGGAACCGCTCCGGCCGGCCGGAGGTGTGGTCCGGGCCCTGACCCTCGTGGCCGTGCGGCAGCAGCAGGGTGATGGCGGAACGCTGGCCCCACTTCACCTCACCGGACGAGATGAACTCGTCGATCACCGACTGGGCGCCGTTGACGAAGTCGCCGAACTGGGCCTCCCAGGCGACGAGGGCGTTGATGTTCTCCACCGAGTAGCCGTACTCGAAGCCCATCGCCGCGTACTCGCTGAGCAGCGAGTCGTGCACGAAGAACCGGGAGCGGTCGCCGTCGCTGGTGAGCGACTTCAGCGGCAGGTAGTCGTCGCCGGTGCGGGAGTCGACCACCGAGGCGTGCCGCTGGACGAACGTGCCGCGTCGCGAGTCCTGCCCGGCGAGCCGGACGGTGACCCCGTCGTGCAGCAGCGCCCCGAGCGCGATGATCTCGCCGAAGCCCCAGTCGATGTTGCCCTCGACGGACATCTTGGCCCGCCGGTCCAGCAGCTGCTGGATCCGCTTGTGCGGGGTGAAGCCCTCCGGCAGGTTGATGTGCGCCTCGCCGATGGCCTTGACCACGGACGCGTCGGTGGCGGTGTCGACCTGCGGCTCCGGCTCCTCCTCGCGGCGCGGCCGGTTGAGCTGGCGCGGTGCGGCGGCGGCGTCCCGGGTGGCCTTGAAGACCTTCTCCAGCTGCGCCTGGTAGTCGCGCAGCAGCTCCTCCGCGTCCTCCACGGTGATGTCGCCGCGACCGATCAGCTCCTCGGTGTAGAGCTTGCGGACCGAGCGCTTCGAGTCAATGATCTTGTACATCTGAGGGTTGGACATCGACGGGTCGTCGCCCTCGTTGTGCCCGCGCCGGCGGTAGCAGACCATGTCGATCACGACGTCCTTGTTGAACGTCTGCCGGTATTCGAACGCCAGCCGGGCAACTCGGACCACGGCCTCCGGGTCGTCGCCGTTGACGTGGAAGATCGGCGCCTGGATCATCCGGGCCACGTCCGTGCTGTAGAGGCTGGACCGGCTGTATTCCGGGGCGGTGGTGAAGCCGACCTGGTTGTTGACCACCACGTGCACGGTGCCGCCGGTGCGGTAGCCGCGCAGCTGCGACAGGTTGAGCGTCTCGGCGACCACGCCCTGCCCGGCGAACGCGGCGTCACCGTGCACCGCCAGCGGCAGCACGGTGTAGCCCTCCAGCTTGAGGTCTATCCGGTCCTGCTTGGCCCGGACGATGCCCTCCAGCACCGGGTCGACGGCCTCCAGGTGCGACGGGTTGGCCACCACCGACACCTTGACCGCGTGCTCGCCGTCGGGAGTGGTGAACTTGCCGTTCTGACCCAGGTGGTACTTCACGTCGCCGGAGCCCTGCGTGGAGCGCGGGTCCAGGTGGCCCTCGAACTCGGAGAAGATCTTCTCGTACGGCTTGCCGACGATGTTGGCCAGCACGTTGAGCCGACCCCGGTGGGCCATGCCGATGACGACCTCGTCCAGCCCGTTCTCGGCGGAGGACTCCAGGACCTCACCGAGCAGCGGGATCAGCGACTCGCCGCCCTCCAGCGAGAAGCGCTTCTGGCCGACGTACTTCGTCTGGAGGAAGGTCTCGAACGCCTCGGCGGCGTTGAGCCGGTTGAGCACGTGCTTCTGCTCGTCGGCGGACGGCTTCTCGTACTTGCGCTCGATCCGTTCCTGGACCCAGCGCCGCTCCTCCGGATCCTGGATGTGCATGTACTCGATGCCGACCCGGCGGCAGTACGAGTCGCGCAGCACGCCGAGGATCTCGCGCAGCTTCATCCGCTGCCGGCCGGCGAAGCCGTTGACCGGGAACTCGCGGTCGAGGTCCCACAGGGTGAGCCCGTGCTGGAGGACGTCCAGGTCGGGGTGCTTGCGGATCGTGAATTCCAGCGGGTCGGTGTCGGCCATCAGGTGACCGCGCACCCGGTACGCGTGGATCAGCTCGTGCACCCGGGCGGTCTTGTTGATCTGACCCTCGGAGTTGACCGCCACGTCGCGCATCCACCGCACCGGCTCGTACGGGATGCGCAGCGAGGTGAAGATCTCGTCGTAGAAGCCGTGCTCGCCCAGGATCAGCTCGTGCATCACCTTGAGGAACTCGCCGGACTGCGCGCCCTGGATGATCCGGTGGTCGTACGTGCTGGTCAGCGTGATGATCTTGCTGACTGCCAGCTCGGCCAGGGTGGCCTCGGACATCCCCTGGTAGGGGGCCGGGTATTCCATAGCGCCGACGCCGATGATCGCGCTCTGCCCCTGCATGAGCCGCGGCATCGAGTGCACGGTGCCGATGCCGCCCGGGTTGGTCAGCGAGATCGTGGTGCCGGAGTAGTCCTCCATGGTCAGCTCGTTGCGCCGCGCCCGTCGGACCACGTCCTCGTACGCCTGCCAGAACTGCCGGAAGTCCATCTGCTCGCAGCCCTTGATGGAGGGGACCACCAGGTTGCGGCTGCCGTCCGGCTTGGCCAGGTCGATCGCGATGCCGAGGTTGACGTGTGCCGGGCGGACCATCGCCGGCTTGCCGTTGGCCTCGGCGAAGGAGTTGTTCATCTCGGGGTGCTGGACCAGCGCGCGCACCATCGCGTAGCCGACCAGGTGGGTGAAGCTGACCTTGCCGCCCCGCCCACGGGCGAGGTGGTTGTTGATCACGATGCGGTTGTCCACCAGCAGCTTGGCCGGGACCGCGCGCACGCTGGTCGCGGTGGGCACGCTCAGCGAGGCGTCCATGTTCTGGACGATCTTCGCCGCGACGCCCCGCAACGGCGTGGTCTGCGGGCCGTCAGCGCTCGGCTCGGTGGCCTTGGCGGCCGGCTTGGCCGGGGCGGCCTTCGCCGGCGCGGCCTTGGGCGGGGCCGCAGCGGCGGGCTTGGTCGGTGCCGGCTGGGCGGCGGCCGGCTTGCTCTCGGTCGCCGGCTTGCTCGCGGCGGCCGGCTTGGCCGGGGCGCTCGGCTGGGCGACGGTGGCGGCGGGCTCCGGCTGGCCGTCCGGCTCGGGAGCGGCGGCGGGCTTGCCCGACGATTCGGCACCGCCCGGGGTGCCCGCGCCTGGTGCCGGCCGGTAGTCGGCGAAGAAGTCGTGCCAGGCCGAATCAACGCTCGATGGGTCGGCGAGGTAACGCTGATACATCTCCTCGACGATCCACTCATTCGGGCCGAAACCCGCCAGTGGGTTCTCCTGCGAAGTCTGCTGGGTCGACACGGCCGGTATTCGCCTCTTTCACGCGGGTTGTGTGGCACGCGGTGTGTCCCGTCGCACCCGATTAGGAGCACGGACTGGACAGCTCCCAGGCTACGCCGTACCGATCCCGCAGGCATTTCCGCCTCGGTCCCGTGGCCGGTTTCACAGAAGATGCCAGAAGTTCAGCAACGCCTGCGCGACCCGTGTCGAACTGGTACCCGTCCGGCCTCGCGCGGCCGGTTGCCGACCGTGGCGCCCCGACCCCGGAGCGGCGCTTGTCGTCGCCGCCCCGGGGTCGCGGACGTCGTCAGGCGATGTCGCGCCGTCGGGTGAGCAGGACTCCGACAACTCCGCTGACCACCGCGTAGCCGATCAGCACCAGGGCGCCGACCCACCAGGACGGAGTGAACTCCGAGGTGCCCTCAGCGATCATGACCTGGGAGGCCACCGCGGGCCAGACCACCTGCCACTTGAGCACCGCCTCGCTGTCGAGAACGTTCGACAGGAGCAGGAACAGCAGACCCACCACCTGGGTGCCGATCAGATAGAGCACCGCCGCCGTGATCACCGCTCCGAGCTGGTTGGTGATCAGCGTGCCGATGCCCACCCCGAGGATCGTCCAGATGGCGTAGGCAAGCAGGTTGAACAGCAGCGCCCGCTGCACCGGCCACTCACCGAGCTGGGTGCCGTAGTCGTTCGCCGACAGGAAGATCGTCCCGGCGGCCAGGTCGATCAGCGTGGTCACCAGCCAGAAGAAGAAGCCGAGCAGGCTGGCGGCGACGAGCTTGCCGACGATCACCGAGGTCCGCCGCGGGGTCGTCAGGAACGTCGTGGTCGCCGTCTGGTGGAAGAACTCGTTGGTGACCATCAGGATGCCGATGAGCATCACGAACATCAGGCCGAGGTACTGGCCCGAGGTGTAGATGTTCGCCGCCTGCGCCGCCGGTGTCGACTGCTCGGCGCTGGCACCGAACTCCGCGCCGTCGCCGCCGAGGACGGTGACGGCGTACCAGGCGTTGAACGCGAACGCCAGGGCGATCGACAGGAACGCGCCGAGGGCCAGCCACCACCAGGTGCTGGTGGTACGGATCTTGAGTAGCTCGGATCGGACCAGGTTCATCGGATGCCCGCCTTTCCGGCCGTCAGCTCCAGGAAGACCCGTTCGAGGTCGGGCCGTTCGGTGGTCAGTTCGTGCAGCTCCACCCCGGCGGCGAGGGCGGACCGGCCGACCGTCGGGGCGTCCACCCCGGCGACCAGCAGCACGCCGTGCTCGTCGACGTCCACGGTCGCCGATTGCGCCTTCAGCGCGGCGGTCAGCACCTCGGCCTGCGGGGTGCGGACCCGAACCCGGGCACCCTGGGCCATCGACCCGAGCACCTGGTCGACCGGTCCCTGCCGGACCAGCTGCCCCGCCGCGATGATCACCACGTCGTCGGCGAGCAGTTGCATCTCCGACAGCAGGTGGCTGGAGACCAGCACGGTACGGCCCTCGTGGGCGAGGTTCTTGAGGAACCCACGCATCCACCGGATGCCCTCCGGGTCCAGCCCGTTGGCCGGCTCGTCGAGGATCAACACGCGAGGGTCACCGAGCATCGCGGCGGCGATGCCGAGCCGCTGCTTCATGCCCAGCGAGTAACCCTTGAACTTGCGCTTCGCCGCCGGGGTGAGCCCGACCAGGGCCAGCGCCTCGTCGGCCCGCTGCTTGGGCAGCCCGGCCGCCGCGCAGATGACCCGCAGGTGGTTGATGCCGGTGCGGCCCTTGTGCGCGCTGGACGCCTCCAGCACCGCGCCGACGTGCCGCAGCGGGTCGGAGAGGTCGACGTAGCGCCGACCGCTGATGGTGGCCGTGCCGGCGGTCGGCGTGACCAGGTTCAGCAGCATGCGTAGCGTGGTGGTCTTACCTGCGCCGTTCGGGCCGAGGAAGCCGGTCACCCGTCCCGGTGCCACGGTGAAGGACAGGTTGTTCACCGCCCGGACGTTCTTGTACTGCTTCGACAGACCGGACACCACGATCTGACCGTCGCTGGTGGGGCTTCGCTGCCCGTCAGTCATCGTTCTCCTCCCGTGTGTGGCGTCGAGGTACGCCGTGGCACAGCGTGACCGCCCGTGGCAACAAGGTCAATCAGGCGCGGTCCGTACTTTCGCCTCCGTCGCGGGGTGGAGGTGACTCCTCCCTCCGGACTACGGCCGTGTTCAGCGGGCGATCCAGGTGGCCCGCGCGGCGCCGAGCAACGCGCCGTCCGGGCCGTACAGGCTGGTGTGCACGAGCGCCTTGCGCCCATCGACGCGCACCAACGCCCCGGTCACCACGCATTCGTCGCCCGGCTGGGGCAGCGCCGCGACCACGGCGGCGATCCGACCCAGCAGGTACGGGCGGCCCGGCGCGAGCACCGCCCAACCGCCGGGGCAGTCCAGCGCCGCCCAGACCGTGGCCTCGCTGACCTGCGCGGGCGCGCGGAACGGCGCAGCGGTGCGTCCATCCGGCAGTCGGCCGGGGAAGATCCGCAGCCCGTCGGCCCGCTGCGGCCCACACACGTAACAGTTGGGGAACGGATGCTCGACCAGGCCGGGGTAGCGGGCCGCGGCGGCCACCGCCGTCGCCAGGTCGACCGGGGGTACGACGGCATCGACCACCCCGGCCGGGCGCACCTCGGCCACCAACTCGCCGGCCGGGTCCCGGACCTCGCCGTCGGCCAGGGTCAGCTCGGTCTCCAGCGGTGGTGGCCGGCGCAGCGTCACCTCGACCGGCTCGCTGCCGTCCGCCCCGGTGGCGAAGATCCCCGCGCTCCAGCCGCCGTTGCCGGAACCGGCGGGCCCGTTGTACTGGGACTCGATGCGCATCGTCGACCTCCGGTGGGGCGTGCCGGCGGTCCTCGCCGGTCCGTCCCGCAGCCTCGCACGGTCGGGCGGGGAGCCATCTGCCGGCCGCCGTTCATCCTGCCGACACCAGTGGTCCCCGTGGATGGCAACCCCGGCACCTACACAGATCCCATGGCCGTTCTGCATGCCGCTGGCGCCCCTCTGACGACCAGCGGATACACCCTGCTGATCGCCGACGACCCCATCCAGGTCGCGGCCGCGCAACGCCTGCGCCACGAGGTGTTCGCCACCGAGTTGGGCGCCACCCTCCTTCCCGGCGAGGCCGGGTTGGACGTGGATCCCTTCGACGCGTACTGCGACCATCTGATCGTCCGCGAGGACAGCACCGGCGAGGTGGTCGGCACGTACCGGCTGCTGCCGCCGGGACGCACCGCTCGGCGGTACGCCGAGGACGAGTTCGATCTCACCGCGCTCGACCCGCTCCACGACGACCTGGTCGAGACCGGCCGGTCCTGTGTGCACCCGGACCACCGCTCCGGCGCCGTGATCAACCTGATGTGGGCTGGCCTCACCCGCTACCTGCACCTGCGTGGTTCCCGCTGGCTCGGCGGCTGTGCGTCGGTGCCGGTGGCCGACGGCGGGCGGACGGTCGCGGAGGTGTGGGCCCAGGCCCAGGCCCGGCACCTGTCGCCGCCGCCGCTGCGGGTCCGCCCGTTGCGGCCCTGGTTCTGCGAGGCCGCGTCCGCCGTCGGCCCGGTCCCCGCCGCGCCGGCCGGGCGGGTAGCGGTTCCGCCGCTGCTGCGTGGCTACCTCCGGCTCGGCGCGTGGATCTGCGGCGAGCCGGCGTACGACCCCGACTTCGGGTGCGCGGACTTCTACGTGCTCTTCTCCCTGGACCGGATGAACCCGCGCTACCTGCGGCACTTCCTGGGCGGGGAGCAGCGGTGACCGCCGTGCCGCGCGACCTGTGGTGGCCCTCCTCGGGTTGCGACGACGACTGCCTGCCGGCGGCCGGCGAGGTGCCCACCGTGCCGGCGGCCCGCCGGGTGCTCCGGCTGGCCGCCGCGCTCGGCATGCTGCTGGCCGGGGTCGCGGTGGTGCTGCTGTTGCCGGTGCTTCCCACCCGGGAACGGCAGGGTCTGGTCAGTGGCTGGGCGCGGGCCACCCTGCGCGCCTTCGGCGTCCGCCTGGTGGTCCGGGGTCGGCTGCCCCGGCGACGCGCGCTGCTGGTCGCCAACCACGTCTCGTGGCTGGACATCCTCGCGGTGCTGGCGGTCACGCCCACCCGGATGGTCGCGAAGCGGGAAGTCCGCTCCTGGCCGGTGGTGGGTCTACTGGCCGCGGCGGCGGGCACGGTCTTCGTGGACCGCTCCCGGCCGCTGGCGCTGCCGAGGACCGTCGGCCGGGTCGCCGACGCGCTGCGCGCCGGGCGGTCGGTGGCGGTCTTCCCGGAGGGTACGACGTGGTGCGCCGGAAACGGCGCCACCGACTGCCGCCCCGGCGGTGGTTTCCGGCCCGCCACGTTCCAGGCGGCCATCGACACGGGCAGCCCGGTGGTGCCGCTGCGGCTCACCTATCGCTGTTCGGTCACCGGGTCGACCACCACGGCCGCCGCCTTCCTCGGTGCGGACACCCTGCTGCGCTCGGTGGCACGGGTGGTGGCGGCGCGGGAGCTGGTGGTCTCGGTGACGATCGCCGGCGCGCTGCATCCGGCCCGGGACGCCGACCGACGGTTGCTGGCCCGGGCCGCCGAGTCGGCCGTACACCTGTTGCCCACGGCGAATGCCGCAGCGCGGGCCCGGCTGCGGCCGGTGCCGACGGCGCCCCCCGACGTCGCGCTGCCGATGCCGGTCACCGACCAGGAGCTAAACCTGGCAGCCTGAGCGGCAAACCCCCCCCCCCCCCCCCCCCCCCCCCCCCCCCCCCCCCCCCCCCCCCCCCCCGCGCCCCGCCCCTCCCTGGCGGCCGTGTCGCCCCCCCCCCCCGCGGCCCCC